>JAUMYI010000180.1:0-1904 GCA_030528705.1 Comamonadaceae bacterium
AGGTGCTGCTGCAAGGCCGCCCGCTGGCCGATTGGCCGCCGGCCGAGCGCGCACGCCAAATGGCCTATCTGGCCCAGGGCGCGACACTGCACTGGCCGCTGCCGGTGCGCGAAGTCGTGGCGCTGGGCCGCCTGCCGCATGGCGACGCCCAGCGGCCCAGCGGCCAGCAGGCCATCGACGCCGCCTTGCAGGCCACCGGCCTGCAGGCCCTGGCCGAGCGCAACGCGCAAAGCCTCTCGGGCGGCGAGCGCGCCCGCGCGTTGCTGGCGCGCGCCCTGGCCGTGCAGGCCCCGGTGCTGCTGGCCGACGAGCCGCTGGCCGCGCTCGACCCAGCCCAGCAACTGCACTGCATGGCCTTGCTGCGCGAGCAAGCCCGCCAGGGCCAGGCCGTGGCCGTGGTGCTGCACGACTTGAGCCTGGCCTCGCGCTTTTGCCACCAACTGCTGCTGCTCGACGGCGGCCGCACGCTGCGCCAGGGCCCGCCGGCCCAAGTGCTGGACGACACAGCCTTGGCGCAAACCTTCGGCATCGCGGCGCTGCGCATCGCCCCCGGCGACGGCCAGCCGCCCTGCATCCTGCCCTGGCGGCCCCTGCAGCGGCCCTGAAGCGCACGCCAGCCCAGGTGCCCGACTAAAGCCGTGCGGATAACCCCATAAAGCTTGTTGGAATTCATAGAATCCGGCGCTTTTTCCCAAAGAGCCTTTGCAAGTTACAGCGCAGGGCGCTGGGTTCGTGCAAGCCAGGGAATTGTTGAGATTGGGTTTGCGAAGCGGGTTTTCGAGGCAAAAGCCGCAGATGCAAGGCGAAAACGCGGCAGCTGCGCAGTTTTGCGCGAAAGCAGCGCCGCCATACTCAATCTCAACAGCCCCTGGCCTTGCTGATTTTTCGCACTGCTCCCCACCCATGGCACGCAACGGGCGCGCACGCGCTGCAAATTCAGAAATGGCCCCTGGCCTGCCGCCCGGCTTGGCCCAGGCCCGCGGCTGGTGGCATGCCCTGCCCGCGCTGGCCTCGCTGCTGTGGATTGGCCAGGCTTGGCAAATCGCTGCGGCCATCGCCGCGCTGATGGCCTGGCAGGGCGGCGGCGGCAGCGCCGCCGGCCTGCCGCCGCCCACGGCCGCCATCGGGCAGGCCGCGGCCCTCACCGTGGCCCTGGGGCTGCTGCGCGCCGCGCTGGAATACGCCGGCACGCAGTTGGCTTGGCGCCATGCGCGCCACAGCCTGACGGCGCTGCGCCTGCAACTGGGCCAGCGCCTGCGCCACAGCTCGCCGCTGGATGCGCGCCGCCCGCCCTCGGGCCAGATCACCAGCGCCTGGATGGAGCAGGCCGATGCCGTGCAGCCCTGGCTGGCGCGCTACCAACTGGCGCAGTGGCGCGTGCTGCTTGTGCCGCCGGCGCTGGCACTGTGCGTGGGCTGGCATTCGTGGCTGGCGGCGCTCTTGCTGCTGCTGGCCGCGCCGCTGATCCCCTTGTTCATGGCCATCATCGGCTGGCGCGCCCAGGCCATCAGCGAGGCGCAACTGCAGGCGCTGGGGCATTTGCACGGCGACCTGCTGCAGCGCCTGCGCGCCCTGCCCAGCCTGCGCGCGCTGCACGCGGTGCAGGCCACGGCGCAGCGCATGAGCGCGCTGGGCCGCGATCTGGCGCAGCGCACCATGCGCGTGCTGCGCGTGGCCATGCTGTCCTCGGCGGTGCTGGAGCTGTTCTCGGCGCTGGGCGTGGCGCTGGTGGCCGTGTACGTGGGCTTTCACCTGCTGGGGCAGCTGCCCTTTGGCGCCTGGGGCGCGCGCCTGACGCTGCACCAGAGCCTGTTCGTGCTGATGCTGGCGCCGGCCTTCTTCGAGCCGCTGCGCGAGCTCTCAGCCGTCTGGCACGACCGCGCCAACGGCCGCGCCGCGCTGCA
>JAUMYI010000180.1:2004-4780 GCA_030528705.1 Comamonadaceae bacterium
CTGGATCTGCACATCCCGGCCGGGGCCCATGTGGCCATCACCGGCCCCAGCGGCAGCGGCAAAAGCCTGCTGCTGGCCCTGGTGGCCGGGCTGGTGCAGCCTGCCAGCGGCCAGGTGCGCATCGGCGGCCTGCCCATGGATGCGGCCCACGCCGCGGCGCTGCGCCGCCGCATGGGCTGGATGGGCGCGCAGCCTTATTTGTTTGCCGGCTCGCTGCAGCGCAATCTGCGCCTGGGCCGCGCCGCGCCGGCCACGCCCGAGGATGAAGCCCGCGCGCTGCGGCAAGTCGGCCTGGGGCCTTTTGTCCAGCAACGCAGCCAGGCCCTGCTGGGCGAAGGCGGCAGCGGCCTCTCCGGCGGCGAGGCCCTGCGCCTGGCGCTGGCGCGGCTCGTGGCCGCGCCCGAGGCCATGCTGCTGCTGCTCGATGAACCCACCGCCCACCTGGACAGCGCCACCAGCGCCCAGGTGCTGGCGCAAATTCTGGCGCTGGCGCAGGGCCGCACGCTGCTGCTGGCCACGCACGAGCCACAGGCCATCGCCGCCCTGCCCTGGGTGTTGGAGCTGGACGCCCAGGGCCAGGCCCGCTGGCGTCGCCGCCCTGATGCAGCGACGCAAGAGATGCGCGCCGCCGCCCGCGCCGCCAGCCCGATCGAGGAGGCCCTGCCGTGAGTGATCGCCAACCCAGCCCGGTGCGCCGCCACAGCCTGGCCCTGCTGTGGGCCGCGCTGTGGCAAGGGCATGGCCGGCGCATGGCCGCCGGCTTGCTGCTGGCCTGCGCCACAGCGTTGATGGGCGCCTTGCTGCTGGGCGTGTCGGGCTGGTTCATCACCGGCACGGCCCTGGCCGGGCTGAGCGCGGCCACGGCGCTGGCCTTCGACATCTTCGTGCCCAGCGCCAGCATCCGCTTTCTGGCGCTGGGGCGCACCGGCGCGCGCTATGCCGAGCGCCTGGTCGGCCACGCCGCCACGCTCGATGCCCTGGTGGGCCTGCGCGAGCGCCTGCTGCGCAGCTTTGCCCAGGCCCCAGCGCAAGCGCCGCAGTTGGCGGCCGCGCAGCGCGCCTGGCACTTGCAGCCCGCGCGCCTGCTGCTGCGCCTGACGCGCGACCTGGACGCCGCCGAGGCCCTGTACCTGCGCCTGGCCCTGCCCTGCGCCGCGGCCCTGGCCGCCACGCTGGCCATCAGCCTGTGGCTGGCCTGGCAGCACTTGTGGCTGGGCCTGGCCTGCTGGCTGTGGTTCTGGGGCTGGGGCCTGGGCATCACGCTGTGGCTGGTGCGCAGCAGCAGCGCGCTGGCGCTGGCCCAATCGCGCCATGGCGAGCGCATGCGCCAGCAGGCGCTGGAGCTGGTGGGCGGCCAGGCCGAGCTGAGCATGGCCGTGCAATTCGATGCCGCATTGCAGCACTGGCGCCAGCGCCAGGCCCAACTGGCCGCGCTGGAGCTGCGCCTGCAGCAGCGCGACGCCGCAGCCGCAGCGGCCTGGCAGGCGCTGCAGGCGCTGACGCTGGCCGCCGCCCTGCTCATTGCCGCCTGGCTGGTGCTGGCGCGCCAGATGCACGTGGCGCTGGCGGCCTTTTTCGTGCTGATGGCCATGGCCGGCATGGAGCCCTTTGCCGCGCTGCGCCGCGGCACGCTGGAATGGGCCGCCTGCCTGCTGGCCGCACGCCGCCTGCAAGCCCCGCTGGCGCGCAGCCTGGCGGCCCCGCCAGCCACGGCGGCGGCCCCCAGCGCCGCCGCCCTGCCCGCGCCCGAGCCCGGCCTGGCGGCCCAGTTGCAGCAAGTCTGGCTCGACAGCGACCGCGGCGGCCCGGCGCGCCTGCAGGACTGCTCGCTGACGCTGGCCGAAGGCGAGGTGCTGGCCCTGGTGGGCGCCAGCGGCAGCGGCAAGTCCAGCCTGCTGGCGCTGCTGGCTGGCGAGCTGGCGGCCACGCGCGGCACGGTGCGCGCCCTGCCCAGCCTGGGCCTGCCGCAGCAAACGGCCTTGTTCAGCGACACGCTGCGCGCCAACCTGAATCTGCAACAGCGCCCGCTGGACGATGCCGCGCTGTGGGCGGCGCTGGAGCTCGTGGGCCTGAAAGACGCCATTGCCGCGCGCCCTGCCGGGCTGGACGAGCGCCTGGGCGAAGGCGGCCTGGGCCTGTCCAAAGGCCAGGGCCGGCGCCTGGCGCTGGCGCGGCTGCTGCTGGCCCAGATCCCGCTGCCCCCGCAGCCCGGCGCGGGCGCAGTGGACGCAGCCAGCGCGCTGTGGCTGCTCGACGAGCCCACCGACGGCCTGGACGCCGCCACCGCCCAAGCCCTGCTGCAGCGCCTGGAGCCGGCACTGCGCGGCCACAGCGTGGTGCTGGCCACGCACATGCGCCGCGAGGCCGCGCTGGCCGACCGCCTGCTGCTGCTGGAGCATGGCCGCATCACGGCCCAGGCCGTGCACGGCACGGCCGAGTTCGAGGCGCTGCTGGCGCGGCTGCGCGATGGTTGAGCCTCTTTGGCATCCCCCGGTTTTCCCCCACCACTTTTCTTTTGCACTTTGAACTACTGAAAGGTCTCCCCCCATGGATCTCGACATAGTTGGCTTGTCACGGCTGCAATTTGCCTTGACGGCCATGTACCACTTCATCTTCGTGCCCCTGACGCTGGGGCTGTCCATCTTGCTGGCCATCATGGAGACGGTTTACGTCATGACGCGCCGGCCCATCTGGCGCCAGATGACCAAGTTCTGGGGCACTCTCTTTGGCATCAACTTCGCCATGGGCGTGGCCACCGGCATCGTCATGGAGTTCC
>JAUMYI010000181.1 GCA_030528705.1 Comamonadaceae bacterium
CCGTACTGGATGAAGATCATCGAGATGCGGTCTTTCATCGGCAGGGGCTTGAGGGGCGGCAGCAGCGGGCTGGGCATGGTGAATGCTCAAATCCGAACCAGACTCAACAGGCCGCAGCCAAACGCTTTGCCGGGGCCGATGCCGGCAACCAGGGCAGCCTTGAGCCGTTCGGCATCCGTGACCTGCAAGACGCCCTCGTAGCATGCGCGTTGCAGACTGAGTACCGTCGCTTGCTTGCGGGGTTTTAAAACCTCGCTGTGGGTGACGATGGCTGCTTCCAGCGCAAATCCATGGGATTGCCCCTGCCGCTGAAGCCAGGCCAATTGGGCGTCGTCCCCCACCAGCCCGATGCGTTTGCCGGCTCGTGTGACGGTCGGATTGGCGAACAGGCGAAAGCGGCAACGCTGCCTGGCAGGAAACAATCGTTCCGGCGACAGGGCTTTGGTTTCAGGGGGCGTTTTCAGGTAGCGCGGCAGGGCTTGCAACAGGCTCCAGTCGGCACTGTGCTCGGACTGCACCAGTACGACAGGTGGACTGTTCCATGCTGCTTGCGGCTCCACACGCCAGAGAAAGCGCGGCACGTCCTGCGCATCACTCTGCACGAAGGCGCGCACCAAGGTGCGGTGCAGCTCGTAGGGGTTGCCCAAATCACGGCGTACCTGGGCACTGCGAGTGTCAAGCAATAGCCGAGTCAGGTACATGCAGCCCTCCTGCAGACAACATCAGGGATTTCACAAAGCGCGGACCGAAGCGCCGCTCGGAGAATGGCGCAATCGGCTGATCAAGGCGTACTGCGCCTTCCGCTGCATCTTCCAGCAGCAGGCGCCGGGACACAGGCGGCGCTTCGCCTGTCAGCAGGCTAGGCCAGTCGCGCAATGCCCGCACCAGATCAGACTCCACCAGGCCGTCGGGAATATGCACAGGCACCGATGGCACAAAGCTCTTGCGCCCCAGGGCCAATGGCCAAACTGGCTGGCGCAATGCGAGGTGAATGGTTTCCAGCAAGGCGCGATCGCCCGCCAGACCCACCAGAAATACGGCATCGGACAGGTAATAGCGTGGGCTGACCACAGTACGCCCCATGTCCACTTTGCCTGTGGCCAGCAACACGCCGGTGGCTGTTTGGTAATCGCGCATCGGCACGCCTTCGCGATCCACGCGCACGCCCATGCGCAAGGCGGCCAAGTCATCAATAGGCTCGTTGCGGTCACGCCCCAAGGCCGCGCAAACCAGCCCGAGCACGCCAGACTTGGACGGCTCCAGTTGCGTGTCGCGCTCGTCGAAGCGGCTGGTCGTGCCCCAGGACTGCATCGGGCCTTGCAGCCGCAGCAGCAAGGTCGTCATGCTCAGGCCTCCAACTGGGCTGCGACCAGCTCGCGCACACGCTGGGCCAGACCGGTCAGGGACGTTTGCGTCTCGCCCTTGTCTTGCGGCCAGTGTCCGGTTAGGTCCAGATACAGCCACTGATCCTGCGGCGCGGCATACACCGCAGCGAGCTTGTCTTCGTAGTTCGACAGGGCAGCCACGGATGCGGCGGTCAGTGGAGTATCAGCCTGGGGGCGCACGGCCTGCTCAAACGCATTGGCCAGATTCAATGGTGTTGTATGGCGCAGGCTCACGCCGATGAATTCGGGCGGATTGTGCGCGGCAAAGCTGTTTTGTTTGCCACTGGGAATGGCGCGCGCCAGCGCCTGGGTAAAAGCTTCCACCGCCGACAATGCCAGCTCGCGGTCGTTTTGCAGATTGGCAAGCAGCTTGTTGGCATCCAATACCGCATAGCGATAGAAGGTGGCGGAGTTGAATTCAACCTGCCCGATCATGCCCGCACCGGTTTCGTCCTCATCGCCACAGTCATCCACGGCCGTGAAGTAATCGAATTCACGCTCGACGCGGTGGGTGCTGATGGCATGCGCCACCTGGCAAGCCGCATCCTGATTGACTGCCGGCAGATCGGCCAGCATGCGGCCAAACAGTGCCACGTCCACGGCCTTGCCGCCATCCAGCAGCGACTTGGCCGTTTTGACCATCTCGGGAGGAAGGCTGGCCTTGGCATCTTTTTTGCTTTTTTTGTCGCCACTGGCAGTCAACGCGTCCCAATGCTGCTCAATCAGCGCTGCCAATGCACTCACTTCGTTCTGGCCGAGAAACAACAGGTACTCGGTCTTGCCATCGTCCTTGAGCTTCAGACCGGCTGCGCCCAAGGCTATCTTGATTTTTTCCTCGGCCTCAGCGGCATCGCGGCCGGAAAGTTTTTCAAGCAGCAGGCTTTTCAGCTTCTTGGTACGGATGCCGCGGTATTCCTGCGGCAGCAAATCATGCGCAACGGTCGTCATGCGAATGGAACGCTTGAAGCACTGGCTGCTGACCCGCGCCCGGCGCTGACCGCCAAAAATGGCATCTTTCGGCGCGCCGGTAGCGTCGCGGTTGAGATTGGACGGGGCGAAGTTCTGGATCAGGTGAAACTCGAGAAACAGGCTCATTGCACATCTCCTTCAGGGTTTTCATTCGGGTTTTCGGCCAGGGCTTGGGCCGCACGGTAGAAGTCGCGCGCCCAGCGCTGGCGCAAGCGATCCACATCAAGCCGGGCGTTCATCCAAAGCGCGACGTCATCCAGCAGCTGGGCGTAGTTCAGCCCGATTTCCGCAGCCTTCAGCAGGCTGATGGCATGGCGCAAATGGGTGTGGAGGGTGTCGGCATCCGCCTCCAGCAGCGCGATAAAGCGCCGCTCGATACTGCGGCTGTATTCATGCTCCGACGATGCCTTGCGCAGCTGCGCCAAGCGGCCGAAAGCGGCGGCAAAGCTGTGCTCGCTGATCTGTGGGTGTGTGGCAAACAACCCGGCCACGACATACAAGGCCAGGCGGCGTGCATCCCGCTCATGCATGTCTTTGGCCACAAAGCGCTCTACATAGGGGAACGCGCGCGGATGGCAGCCAGGATCGAAGGCCAGGCTGCGCCGCAACTCGGCCAGTGCGCCCAAGTCTTGTTTCTCTTGCAGGGTTTGCAGGTAGGCGATGAATGTCCGTGCATGCTCACTCATGCGGCGGCCTCCTTGTGAGTGGATTGGGGTTCCGGTTTGGGAAGCTGTTTGTTCAGCAGTGCGTGAAAGCGGGGCAAATACTTGGCATCGGCCCGCAAGGCGCTGGATGCCTGACCCATGCCTTGCACCACCTGGTGCCAGGCGGTGCTGGCGCAGCTGCGCAAGGCTTGGTCCCAGTTCCTTGTCGCCAATTCAAATTGCCCATCGCCAAGTTGCTGCAAGATTTCTGGCAAAAGGCGTTCTGCCGATGCAAAGTAACTGCTGGCAAAAGGCCCAGCGTCGAGCAGACTGCGGGCACGGTTGCGTGTGTCTTTATGGCTGGATTCCGGCATGCTTTCCGCGAGCATGTACGTGGCCAGTGCGCGGATGTCGTTGAACAGGGTTTCGGCCTTTTCCACCAGTTCGCACAGATACAGTGCCCTGTCCGCATCTTCCAGCAAGGTCAACGGCAGGGTGATGCGTTCTGCGCGCCAGCGCAGCAGCTTGGCTTGATCGCTGGCCAGTCCGGCCACCAGCAAGGGTTGATACACCGGATCGGAGTCAAGCTCGGCATGCAGCGCCATGGCACGGCTCAATACGGCGGCGGGCTGGCTGCTGCGCTGGGGATTGGGGGCCAGGGCTGGCAAGTCACGCCACAGCGCACGCCCTTGCACAAAGCTGACCCGCACCAGATTTCCGTTACTGCCTGCACGAAAGCTGGCCATCGGATCGGGGGCATTGCTGTCTTCCTCCAGCGCCAGCCCGGCGGCGAAATGCAGCCATTGCACCCGCCCATCGGCTTCACGCCGCAACAAGACAGCTCGACTTTGCCGGGTATAACGGTCATTGGGGCCGGTCGCCAGCACGGGCGCACCACGCAACTCGGGCACGGTTGGCGCTGTCCGCTCCCAGGCCGGCAGGTCTTCTTCGGCTCGCCAGGGATGAAGGCACAGCAGCAAGGTTTTTGCCAGCGTTTCTCCCAAGGGCAGAACCGCTGCGGTATTGGCAAGGGCGCCGGCTTTGTCGGAGTCGCGCAGAACCTTGACCAGGCCTCCGGGTGTGAATTGCAAGAACCCCAGCAGAGCATTGAGCGCCAAGGCAGGATCAATGGCACTGGGGACAGTGTCACAGGCGTGATCGAACACGACTGGCGTATTGCCATTGGCGCTGGCCAGTGCAATCTGCGTCCACGGCTTGAGCTTGTCGCGTGTTTCTTCGGCTTCGGCCAGTGCTGCCACCTGCATGAACGGGCGTTCTGGATGGAACAGCCAGAAGCGTTCACGCCAGTGCTCCAGGTAGGCGTTCACGGCTTCAACAGGAAACCCCTCGCTCCACCAGCGTGCACGGTCTTTGTCCTTCCAGCCCTGCGGATAGGCATGTTTCAGTGCGCGATGCAGAATGGCCAGCAGCAACCGGTATTGCGCCACCAGACTGGGTGGCGCGGTTTCTGCCAATGCCCTGATTTCAGCGCTGCGGAGAAAAGCTTCCAGCAACCCCAGCGTTTTGGTGCGCCCATCGGCCAGTCGAACCGGCAACCAAGGCTCGTCCAATAGGTTGAACTCCTTGCTCATTCGTCACCCCCAGTGGATGGATTTTTTTCATAAATCAGCCCCAGCTCGGCATCCAGCCGCAAATGGATGCCGGGCTGGTCATAGCGACCTTGGGTCAGCGGCAACAAATGGCAGTGGCGCAGCCAGGGGTGCTCGGCAAACGTCGCCGGTTTTTCCACTCCTTGGAAGTGCTTGACCACGGCCG
>JAUMYI010000182.1 GCA_030528705.1 Comamonadaceae bacterium
TGCAAGGCGTGGCGCTGGTGCGCGGCGGCATCGCCAAAGGCGCCATCGCCATCGAATACGGCTACGGCCACACCCAACTGGGCACGGTGGCGCATCTGGTGGATGGCAAGCCCACGGCGCACAACCCGCAGCACGGCCTGGGCGTGAACCTCAACCGCCTGGGCTTTACCGACCCGACCCGCCCGGCGCACGACAACGTCTGGATCGACTGGGTCTCCGGCGCCGTCGTGCGCCAGGGCCTGCCGGTGCGGGTGGAGAAGGTGTAGGAGCCTTGCCGTGGCCCATCCCGCGGGCCACGGCAAGCAGCCAGCAAGAGCGGCAAACGAAAAGCGGCCCACAGACGGGCCGCTTTTTCATGGCTGCCTGGGCTGCATCAGCCGGCCTTCTGGGCCAGTTGGTTCCAAGTGCTGACCACGCTGTCGGGGTTCAGCGAGATCGAGCAAATGCCTTGCTCGGCCAGCCACTGCGCGAAGTCCGGGTGGTCGCTGGGGCCCTGGCCACAGATGCCCACGTACTTGCCCTGCTCGCGGCAGGCCTGGATGGCGCGGGCCAGCATGAATTGCAGCGCCGGGTCGCGCTCGTCGAAGTCGGCGGCCAGCAGCTCCAGGCCGGAGTCGCGGTCCAGGCCCAGGGTCAGCTGGGTCAGGTCGTTGGAGCCGATGGAGAAGCCGTCGAAGTGCTGCAGGAACTGCTCGGCCAGGATGGCGTTGCTGGGCACCTCGCACATCATGATCAGGCGCAGGCCGTGCTCGCCGCGCTTGAGGCCATTCTTGGCCAGCAGTTGCTCGACAGCGGCGGCCTGGCCCAGCGTGCGCACGAAGGGCACCATGATCTCCACGTTGGTCAGGCCCATGTCCTCGCGCACGCGCTTGAGCGCCTGGCATTCCATCTCGAAGGCCGCGCCAAAGTCCTCGCTGATGTAGCGCGTCGCGCCACGGAAGCCCAGCATGGGGTTTTCTTCCTCGGGCTCGTAGCGGCTGCCGCCGATGAGCTTGCGGTATTCGTTGCTCTTGAAGTCCGACAGGCGCACGATCACCGGCTTGGGCCAAAAGGCCGCGGCGATGGTGGCCACGCCTTCGGCCACTTTATCGACGTAGAAGGCGCGCGGGCTGGCGTGGCCGCGCGCCACGCTCTCTACGGCTTTTTTCAAGTCGGCATCGACGTTGGGATAGTCCAGGATGGCCTTGGGGTGCACGCCAATGTTGTTGTTGATGATGAACTCCAGCCGCGCCAGGCCCACGCCTTCGTTGGGTAGCTGGGCGAAGTCAAAGGCCAGTTGCGGGTTGCCCACGTTCATCATGATCTTGGTGCCAATGGCGGGCATTTCGCCGCGCTGCACTTCGGTGACCTCAGTCTCCAGCAGGCCGTCGTAGATCCTGCCGGTATCGCCCTCGGCGCAGCTGACGGTGACCAGCGCGCCGTCCTTGAGCTTGGCCGTGGCATCGCCGCAGCCGACCACGGCCGGGATGCCCAGCTCGCGCGCAATGATGGCGGCATGGCAGGTGCGCCCGCCGCGGTTGGTGACGATGGCGCTGGCGCGCTTCATCACCGGCTCCCAGTTGGGGTCGGTCATGTCGGTGACGAGCACGTCGCCGGGCTGGACTTTTTCCATCTCGGCCACGTCGGTAACCAGACGCACCGGGCCGGTGCCGATCTTCTGGCCGATGGCCCGGCCTTCGCTGAGCACCTGGCCCGTGCCCACCAGCTTGTAGCGCTGCTCGGTCTTGCCCTTTTGCTGGCTTTTGACGGTCTCCGGGCGCGCCTGCAAGATGTAGAGCTGGCCATCGCCGCCGTCCTTGCCCCATTCGATGTCCATCGGGCGGCCATAGTGCTGCTCGATGACCAGGGCGTAGCGCGCCAGCTCCATCACCTCCTCGTCGCTGAGGGCGTAGCGGTTGCGCTGCTCGGGCGGCACGTCCACGGTCTGCACCAGACGGCCACTGGCGGCTTTTTCCTCGGGCGTGGCAAACACCATCTGGATCAGCTTGGAGCCCAGGTTGCGGCGGATCACGGCCTGCTTGCCCGCACGCAGCGCGGGCTTGTGCACGTAGAACTCGTCCGGGTTCACGGCGCCTTGCACCACGGTCTCGCCCAGGCCGTAGCTGGCGGTGATGAACACCACGTCCTCGAAGCCGCTTTCAGTGTCGATGGTGAACATCACGCCAGCGGCGCCGGTGTCCGAGCGCACCATGCGCTGCACGCCCGCCGAGAGGGCCACCACGTCGTGCGCGAAGCCCTTGTGCACGCGGTAGCTGATGGCGCGGTCGTTGTAGAGGCTGGCGAAGACTTCCTTGGTCTTGTCCAGCACGGCCTCGATGCCCACCACGTTCAGGAAAGTCTCCTGCTGGCCAGCGAAAGAGGCATCGGGCAAGTCCTCGGCCGTGGCCGAGGAGCGCACAGCAAACGATGCCTGCGCATTGCCTGCGCTGAGCGTGGCAAAGGCCTCGCGGATGGCCTTTTCCAGCTCCGGCGGGAAGGGCTGGGCCTGCACCATGGCGCGGATTTGAGCGCCGGCCTCGGCCAGGGCGCGCACATCGTCCACATCCAGCGCGGCCAGGCGCTGGCTGATCTTCTCCGACAGGCCATCGTGCTTGAGGAATTCGCGGAAGGCGTGGGCCGTGGTGGCAAAGCCGGTGGGCACGCGCACCCCTTGCGGCAGTTGCGAGATCATCTCGCCCAGCGAGGCGTTTTTGCCGCCAACGACCTCGACGTCGCTCATCCTCAGGTTTTCAAACGGTACGACCAGGGCGGTCGCTGCAAAGCGTTCAGACATGGGAAGACTCCAGAAGTAAGAAACCGGTGTGCCCGCCCGGCGCACTGTGCCAGGCTCAGGCCGCTGCGGCCCAGCCAAGGCCCCAGCAGTTGCCATGCCCACGGCTGGCACAGGCCCATCGGCGCACGCTTTGCTTGTTCTGTGATTGGTGCGGCACGCATGGTTGGCAAGGCCGTGAAAAGGCAGGCAAATATCAGTGAATCCGGCGGCCCGGCAGCGGCCCAAGCAGTGATTGCAGGGCCGCCGCCGGCCAAAGCGCCCTATTGTAGTGGGGGCTTGGCCCCGCTGGCCCAGGGAAGGTCTGCGCGCCGCCAGCCGCCAGCGCAGGCCGCCGCCAAGATGGCGGACAATCCGGGGCGATTCGCAAGCCAGCGGCTCGGCTCTGGGCCGCACAGGCCATCCGCCCTTTTCCACCGATTCCTCACATGCCTTTGTCCCATTTGCAGCAGCGCCGCCGCCTGGTGCTCGGCCTGGGCGCCAGCGCCGCACTGGCCCCGCTGGGTCTGCACGCGGCCATGGATTCGCACGCCGAGTTGGTCTACACCGGCTCCAGCGAGCTGGCCCCGCTCTCGGCCCTGCACCGGCACCGCGCGCACCAGCGCCTGCCGCGCCTGCCCAACCGCGCACGCCGCCCGGGGCTGTTTCGCGGCCGCATCGTGGCCATGCCGGCGCAGTTGCAACTGGCCAAGCGCGGGCGCACCGCCACCTACTGCTACAACCTGAGCGCCCCCGGGCCGCTGGTGGAGGTCTACGAGGGCGACCGCGTCGAGATCGACTTCTTCAACCGCCTGCCCCAGCCCTCGACCATCCACTGGCATGGGCTGGCCATCCCCGCCGACCAAGACGGCGCGCCGCAGGATTTCATCCCCGCTGGCGGGCACCGCCGCTACCAGTTCACGCTGCCGCCGGGCAGCGCCGGCACGCACTGGTACCACCCGCACCCGCACATGCTCACGGCCGAGCAGGTCTACCGCGGCCTGGCCGGCGCGCTGATCGTGCGCGAGCGCAACGACCCGCTGCGCCACATCCCCGAGCAGGAGCTGTTCATCTCGGACCTCAAGCTCGGCCAGGACGGCCAGATCCTGCCCAACGACCGCGAGGACTGGATGAATGGCCGCGAGGGGCAGTTCATCCTCATCAATGGCCGGCAATTGCCGCTCATCACGCTGGCGGGCACGCAACGCTGGCGCATCTGGAACGCCTGCAGCGCGCGCTACCTGCGCCTGAGCCTGGACGGCGTGCCCTTCACCCAGGTGGGCACCGATGGCGGGCTGCTGGGCGCGCCCAGGCGCAACCTGCAGGAGCTGCTGCTGGCGCCGGCCGAGCGCGCCGAGATCATCGTCAGTGCCCAGCCCGGCCAGCAGCGCGCGCAACTGATTGCCGAGCCTTACGACCGCGGCGCCATGGGCCGCCTGGCCGGGCCGTCACAGCGGCGCCTGCTGGCCGACATCGACATGCTGCTCTCGCCCCAGCACCCGGCGCTGGACATCCCCGACCTGCTGCGCCCCATCGCCGCGCTGCAAAACCCCACGGCGCAGCACATGGTGGCCTTCTCCGACTACGTGGATTTGCAGGCTGCGCCGCCGGCCAACCCCTACGAGCGCCCCAAGGACATGCTGTTTCTCGTCAACGGCCAGGCCTACGAGCTGCAACGCGTGGACATCGAAGGCCAGCTCGGCGCCGTCGAGGAGTGGACTCTGGTCAACGCCTCGGCCATGGGCATGGACCACCCCTTCCACATCCACGGCGGGCACTTCCAAGTCATCGAGCGCGAATACCAGGGCCAGGTCACGCCCGAGCCCTTTCTGGCCTGGCGCGACACGCTCAACCTGCGCGCCGGCGAAAGCGCCCGCATCCGCATGCGCATCACCGAGCCGGGCCTGCGCATGTTCCACTGCCACATCCTCGAACACGAAGACCTGGGCATGATGGGCAATCTGCTGGTGCGCTGACATGCCCCGCCCCAAGCCAGAAAACGCTGCCATCCATGCCAC
>JAUMYI010000183.1 GCA_030528705.1 Comamonadaceae bacterium
CAAAGGGGCTGGCAAGGACGCCGGCGTTGGCTGCGACGCTTGCGCCGCTGGCGCGGCTGCGGCCGCTGCCCAAGCCCCGCGCCCGCCTTGCCCTGGCGCGGTCGCGCAGCCTGCAACCACCATCGCGGCACAAGCCGCCCACACATGCGCCGCTACCCGGCGCGCCCGTCGGCCCGACGGGCCATTCCATGTCCAACGTTTCATACAATCCGAATCGGTTGTGCCGTTGCCGCCTGCCGCAGCAGTACGGCGGCAGCGCAGACCACGCTTTTCTTCAGCGCACAAAGGCCCTTCCGAGAGCGGCCCGTGCGCCTGTTCTCATTTGCCCTTTGCACCTTGGCGCACTTCAGCGTTGCGCTGTTGATCCTTCGCCTGCCTGGCGCCCTTTTGGCGTTCATCGCCGCGCATTATGTTCAGTTTTTTCAAGAAAAAAGCCCCACCGCCGCCCCCCGCACCAGAGGCCCCGCCAGCCACAACGCCTGCACCCACCGCCGATTCCGCCGCCCCTCAGCCTGCTGCCGCACCTGTTGACAGCCCTGCGGCCCTGCCCGGCGAGCGCCTCCCATCGCCACCCGCAGCCCCTGCGCCGGCCCAGGCTGAGCCGCAACGCGGCGTGATGGGCTGGTTGCGCCGCTCCTTTGGCGGCAAGAGCGATACGCCCGCCCCGCAGACCCCCAGCCCCGCCCAGGCCGCGCCCGATGCAACGCCACCCGCGCTTGACGCCCCACCCCCGGCAGACCTCCCGGCAGTCCCCACCGCACCCATCAGCGAAGCCCAAGCGGCGGATGCAGCCGCCGTCGATGCGGCCCCTGTCCTGCCGCCCGCGCCGGTCGAACGTGTGCCTGAAGCGAGCGCACCTGAAACGACTGCGCCTGTACCGCCCACGGCCCCTGTTGTCACTCCTGAAACAGCACAGGCAGAGCCCACACCTGCTGCGCCCACACCCGCGCCAGCAGTGCCGGAGCGCCCTGTCCCTGTGCCTGAACCGATGCCAGTGGCAGAACAAGAGCCGGATGCGCCACGCATATCCCCAGGCGATGCTGCGCTAGGTCTGCCCCCCGTCATTGGGCAGGCTGCATCTGCATCCCCTGCACCTGCCATCGAACCGGCAGCGGCGCCCGTCGCAGCACAAGCAGAGGAAAGCGCCCCATCCGCCCCTACGCCAGACGCGGTAGCGCCCCTGGCGCCTGCGGCAGAGCCAACGGTTGTCCCACCGCCCGCTTCGGTCGGGCCATATGCAACGCCAGCCGACGCGCCACCGCCACCTGCATCGCATGCCTTGCCAGCGGTTACGGTTCTCCCCCCCGAAACCGCACCAGCCTCCATCCCTGCTGCACCAGCGCCTGCCACACCTCTTGTGAGCGCCAGCGCGCCCCAAGCGCCTGCATCGGCTTCTCCCCCTGCCTCCCAACCCGCCACCGAAGCTGTCCCCGAGACAGCTTCCGAACCCACCCCCGCGCCCCGCAAAAGCTGGCTGGAGCGCCTCAAAGCCGGTCTGCGCAAGACCGGCAGCAGCCTCTCCACCGTCTTTACCGGCACGAAGATCGACGAAGACCTGTACGAGGAGCTGGAAACCGCCCTGCTCATGGCCGATGCGGGCGTCAAGGCCACGACCTTCCTGCTCGATGACCTGCGCCGCCGCGTCAAGGCCGCCAAGGCCACCGATCCGGCCCAGGTCAAGGCCCTGCTGGCCGATGCCATTGCCGAGCTGCTGCAACCGCTGGAAAAAACCCTGGTGATCGGCGAGCACGAGCCCACCGTCATCATGGTCGCGGGCGTCAACGGCGCGGGCAAGACCACCTCCATCGGCAAGCTCACGCGCCACCTGGCCGAGGCCGAGGCCAGCGTGCTGCTGGCCGCGGCCGACACCTTCCGCGCCGCCGCGCGCGAGCAATTGGGCGTCTGGGCCACGCGCAACACCGTGGAAATCATCGGCCAGCAAGGCGGCGACCCGGCCGCCGTCAGCTTCGACGCCGTCACCGCCGGCAAGGCGCGCGGCAAGGACGTGGTGCTGGTGGACACCGCCGGTCGCCTGCCCACGCAGCTGCACCTGATGGAGGAGCTGAAAAAAATCAAGCGCGTCATCACCAAGGCCGAAGCCAGCGCCCCGCACGAGGTGCTGCTGGTGATCGACGGCAACACCGGCCAGAACGCGCTGGCCCAGGTCAAGGCCTTTGACGACGCGCTGCAACTGACGGGCCTGATCGTCACCAAGCTCGACGGCACCGCCAAAGGCGGCGTGCTGGCCGCCATCGCCCAGGAGCGGCCCGTGCCCGTGTACTTCATCGGCGTGGGCGAAAAGCTCGAAGACCTGCAAACCTTCAACGCCCGCGAATTCGCCCAGGCGCTGCTCGATTGAGCTGCCTGCCTTCAGTCAACGCGCCACCACCATGCAAGCCCCTGACGGCCCAGGCCGTCTCAGGGGCTTGCATGGTGGCGGATACAAAGCAATTGCCTTCAAGGCGGCGCAGACGGGCGCTGGCGGCTGCCTGCCAGCAGCGTGGCCAGCCAGCTCAGCAGCGCGATAACGGCCAGCACGGCCAGCGGCCCCAGCGCGGCGGCCAGCGGCGCGCCCAGTTGGTTCAGGCGCAACGAGGCCTGGATGGCCGCGGTGCTGGGCGAGGCCCAGCGCAGCCACTCCAGCCAGGGCGGCAGGGCTTCGGCCGGCCAGGTAAAGCCGGCCAGAAAGGCCAGCGGCAGGCTGGTGAACAGCGCCAGGTAGAGCACGCGCTCGCGCTCGGCCACCCACAGCCCCAGCAGCGCCGCGCAGCCGACCACGGCGGGCACGAACAGGCCCAGCAGCGCCAGCGCGCCCAGCGGGTTGCCGCCGCTGGGGTAGTCGTGCCAGACGAACATCCAGCCAAAGTAGTACAGCCCGGCCAGCCAGCCGGGCAGGCAAAAGGCCAGCAGCCGCGCCAGCCAGGCGCCGGGGCTGGCGGCGGCGCGCTGCTGCTCGCGCCAGGTGGCCACCAGCATGGCAATGCCCATCAGCAGGGTTTGTTGCAGGATCAGCAGCGCCACGGCCGCCACGACGAAGCTGCCATAGCCGCCCGTGGGGTTGAACAGGGCGATGCTTTGCAGTTGCAGCGGCGCGCGGCTGGCGGCGGCCTGCGGCGCGCTTTGCCCGCCAGCCTGCAGGCGCTTGAGCTGCACCCCGGCGGCGACGGTGCCAAAGCTTTGCGCAAAACCTTGCTGTACCTGCTTGCTCACCAGCGGATAGCTGCCATGGGCATAGACCGTCACATGCGCCGGCTCGCGCCGCAGCACGCTGCGCTTGAGGCCGCGCGGCAATTCGGCATAGCCGTAGATGTCGCCGCGCAGCAGGGCCTGGCGGGCCTGCTGGGCATCGGCCGTGACCAGGTTCACGGCCAGTTGCGCGCTGGCGTCGGCATAGCGCAGCAGTTGGCGCGTCAGGCTGTCGGCCTCGGGCACGACGATGGCCACAGGCACGCGCTGCACCACCTGCGCACTGTAAAACCAGGGGTAGAAAAAGCTGTAGAACAGCGGCCCGCCCACCACCAGCAGCAGCACGCCGTGATCCCTGAACATGGCGCGCAGCGCCGCCAGCCAGTGGGCGATAAAGCCTTGGCGCGGCGCAGCATCCGCGGGTCGGGTCATCTCAGCGCCCTCCCCACAAGGCCGGCCTCGGCAAGGCCCAGCGCAAGGCCAGCGCGCCCAGGGCCAGGGCCAGCAGGCAGGCCAGCCACAGGCCGCTCACCACCGGCAGGCTTTGCGCGATGTCCGCGCCCATTTGCAATTGCTCGATTTGCAGGCGGATGTAGTGCGTGTACGGCATGGCCACGGCCCAGGCGTGGGCGCCGGGGCTCATGGCCAGCAGCGGAAAGCCCACGCCGCTGAAGGCGAAGGCCGGCGCGGCCAGCAGGCCCGAGAGTGACAGCGCCGTGCGCAGCGAGCGGGTGGCCGCCGCCAGCAGGCCGCCAATCACCAGGCTGGCCGCCACCAGCGAGGCCAGCGCCAGCAGCACCCAGGCCAGGCTGCCAGCGGCCTGCCAGCCGCGCCATTGCGTCAGATACACCAGGCCCGCCATGCCCAGCAGCGACAGCGACAGCCAGGCCGGGGCCAGCTTGCCAGCCAGCGCGCTGGCGATGGCCCAGCAGCGTGGCAGGCCCGGCGTGCCCCCTTCAATCGCACCGGACGGCGCGGGCGCCAGCCAGTCGCCCAGGCTGCGCTCGCGCAGCTCGCGCCCGACCGTCCAGGCCCCGGCGGTCATGGCCAGCACGTGCAGCAGCGCGGGGATCAGCGCCAGGGCCAGAAAAGCCTCGTAATTGCCCGAGGGGTTGAACAGCGGCCGCAGCTCCAGCGTGAGCGGTTCGCGCCAGATGGGCAGGGCCTGGGCGGGCGTGCCGCGCCTGGCGCTGGCCTGCATTTCCAGGCCGGCGCTCAGGGCACCGACGACCTGGCGCACATCGCGCTCGATCAAGCCCGAGTGCGTGCCCATCTGGGCGTTGTGCAGCAGCGCCAGCGCCGCGCCCTGGCCTTGCTGGATGCGCTGCTCGGTATGCCGGGGGATGTGCAGCACGGCATACACCTGCATGGCTTGCAGGGCCTGCTGCGCCTGGGCGGCGCTGTGCACGGGCTCGGCCAGCCTCAGCCCGGGGCTGGCTTGCAGCATGCGCTGCAACTGGCGCGCCAGCGCGCCCGCGTCCTCATTCCACACGGCGATGGGCAGGCCGCGCGGCAGGCCCGTCGAGAAGGTGGCGCACAGCAGCGCCACGGCCAGGGCCGGCACCCAGGTGAGCATGG
>JAUMYI010000184.1 GCA_030528705.1 Comamonadaceae bacterium
TGCCGCCAGCGGTGGCTGTGGCAGTGGTGGTCGTGGCGTTGGTGGTCGTGGCTGCAGCGGCACTGCTGCTATCGGCAGCAGTGCTGGCCGCTGGCGGGCGCAGCTTGTCAAGCTCTGCGCGCTGCAGTTGCAAGCGGTCGATACGCTCCTGCGCGATATCGTCCTTGCGCTGCTGACGGTTGATTTGGCGCTGGCGTGTGACGTCGTCCACCAGGCGCTCGCCCGAGGTGGCCCCGGCGCAAGGGGTTTGCTGGTAGATGGTCTTGCCGCCCGGCCCCTTGCATTTGTAGGTTTGCTGCGCAGCAGCACTGCCGGGGGCGGCCAGCGCGGCCAGGGCCAGGGCGCTGGCGAGCAGGCCGGCAGAGAGAAAACGTGTGGGTCGGCGTGTGACGAACATGGCTGATGGACTCCCTACGTGTGTGATGTGAATGGCGCCCTGCGTGGGGCGGCGCCAGGCTGGCGGGCCGCTTGGCGCAGGCAAGGCGCTCGGCCCGCATGGTAGCGCAGCCGTGGCGCTGGCGATCGGGCAGGCGAGTGGGCAGGCCAGTGCGCGCCGCGCGGGCGGCCAGCAAAAAGCCCGGCATGGGGCCGGGCTGTGCCGCGTTGGGGGCCGTGGGCGCAGGTGCGCGCCTGTCACATGTCGGAGTAGTTGGGCCCGCCGCCGCCTTCCGGGGCCACCCAGACGATGTTTTGCGTCGGATCCTTGATGTCGCAGGTCTTGCAGTGCACGCAGTTTTGCGCGTTGATTTGCAGGCGCTTGCCGTCCTCGCTGGCGGCGTCGTCCACGAACTCGTACACGCCGGCCGGGCAGTAGCGCGACTCGGGGCCGCCGAACTTGCGCAGGTTGATCTCGATGGGCACGCTCGGGTCCTTCAGCGTCAGGTGCGCGGGCTGGTCTTCGCCGTGGTTGGTGTTGCTGATGAACACGCTGGAGAGGCGGTCGAAGGTGATCGTGCCATCGGGCTTGGGATAGTCGATCTTGGCGCACTCGGCCGCCGGCTTGAGAAAGCTGTGGTCGGGCGCGGGGTTCTTCAACGTCCAGGGCGGCACCTTCACGCCCAGCTTGGGCAGCAGCCAGTGCTCCACCCCGGCCATCAGCATGCCGATGGTGCGGCCCTTCTTGAACCAGGGTTTGAAGTTGCTGGCGGCCTTGAGCTCCTGGTACAGCCAGCTTTTCTCGAAGGCCTCGGGGTAGGCGCTGAGCTCATCGCGCTGGCGGCCGGCGGCAATGGCCTCGAACAGCGCATCGGCCACCAGCATGCCGCTCTTGATGGCGGCATGGCTGCCCTTGATGCGGCTGGCGTTGAGGTAGCCGGCGTTGCAGCCCACCAGCGCGCCGCCGGGGAAGATGGTCTTGGGCAGGCTGGGGATGCCGCCGTTGTTGATGGCGCGCGCGCCATAGCTCAGGCGCTTGCCGCCTTCGATGTGCTTGAGGATGGCCGGGTGCTTTTTCCAGCGTTGCATTTCCTCGAACGGGCTGAGCCAGGGGTTCTTGTAGTCCAGCCCGACGACGAAGCCCAGCGTGACCTTGTTGCCCTCCATGTGGTAGAGGAAGCCGCCGCCGAAGGTGTCCTTGTCCATCGGCCAGCCGGCGGTGTGCACCACCAGGCCGGGCTGGGCCTTCTCGGCGGGGATTTCCCACAGCTCCTTGATGCCGATGCCAAAGCTCTGCGGCGCCTTGCCGTCCTGCAGCTTGAAGTGCGTCAGCAGCTGGCGGCCGAGCTGGCCGCGCGCGCCTTCGGCGAACACGGTGTACTTGGCGTGCAGCTCCATGCCCAGCTGGAACTCGCCGGTGGGCTGGCCATCCTTGCCAATACCCATGTTGCCCGTGGCAATGCCCTTGACGGCGCCATTCTCGTCGTAGAGCACCTCGGTGGCGGCAAAGCCGGGGAAGATCTCCACGCCCAGGGCCTCGGCCTGCTGGGCCAGCCAGCGCACCACATTGCCCAGGCTGATGACGTAGTTGCCTTCGTTGTGGAAGTTGCCCGGCACCAGCGCGGCGGGCGTTTTGGTGGCACCGGTCTCGCTCAGCAGCAGCACCTCGTCGGCGCTGACGGGCTGATTCAGCGGCGCGCCTTTTTCTCTCCAGTCGGGGATCAGCTCGTTCAGGGCGATTGGATCCATCACCGCGCCGGAGAGAATGTGCGCGCCGGGCTCGGAGCCTTTCTCCAGCACCACGACGTTGAGCTCCTGCTCCTTGGCTGCCGCCAGCTGTTTGAGGCGGATCGCAGTGGCCAGGCCAGCGGGCCCGCCGCCGACGATCACCACGTCGTATTCCATCGACTCTCGCGGGCCGTACTGGGCAAGGATTTCTTCGTTGGTCATGCTCGATTCCTGTGGGGGCGGGCCGGCTGCGCCGGACTTGTGGGAGGCGTATTTGAGAGCCTGCCGCAAAGCAGGCCCTGAGAAAACCATGTCCGGCTGGTGACGCACATCGGGGCAGGCAGAGGCCGACAATGCGCAACCGCCGCAGGTGGCTGCGCTGGGGGTTGTTGAGATTGAGTGCTGCGGCGGTGTCTTCGGTCAAAGCCCGCAACTGCTGCGCTGAAGACGCTTGCAAGGCGTTCTTGCCTTGCGCGCGTTTTCGGCTTTCGCCTTGCATCTGCGGCTTTTGCCTCGAAAAACCGCTTCGCAAACCCAATCTCAACAAGCCCTAGGGCGCAGGCCGGCGGCGGGCGGCACGGTTCGGGTGCCAATGATACAAGCAAGCTCAGCGTTGCCAGGGCGTGCAGGCCCTGCCCGCTGCACACGGAGAACGAGCATGGCATACAGCATCGATTTGGCGGGCCGCGTGGCCTTGGTGACGGGCGCGTCCAGCGGGCTGGGCAGCCGTTTTGCGCAGACGCTGGCCGCAGCCGGCGCCACCGTCGTGCTGGCCAGCCGGCGCCGCGATGCGCTGCAGGCCGTGCAGCAGCGCATTGCGCAGGCCGGCGGGCGCGCCTTCATTACGGCCATGGACGTGACCGACCCGGCCAGCATCGAGGCGGCGCTGGCCGACGCCCAGGCCCAGGCCGGGCCGATCGACATCCTGGTCAACAACTCGGGCGTGAGCACCACGCAAAAGCTGCAGGAGGTCACGCCGCAGGACTGGGACTTCGTGTTGGACACCAACCTCAAAGGCGCCTTCTTCGTCGCCCAGGGCGTGGCGCGGCAGATGATCGCCCGCGCCCAGGCCGGCGGCGGCGGCGCGTTGCAGGGCGCGCGCATCATCAACGTGGCCTCGATGGCCGGCCTGCGCGTGCTGCCCATGATCGGCATCTACGCCATCAGCAAGGCTGGCGTGGTGCAGATGAGTCGGGCCATGGCGCTGGAGTGGGGCCGCTTTGGCATCAACGTCAACGCGCTGTGCCCAGGCTACATCGAGACCGAGATCAACCGCGCGCACTTCCAGACCGAGGCGGGCAAGAAGCTGATCCAGATGCTGCCGCGCAAAAAGGTCGGCCAGCCCGAGGATCTGGACGGGCTGATCGTGCTGCTGGCCAGCGGCGCCAGCCACTTCGTCAACGGCGCTGTCATTGCCGCCGACGATGGCTTTGGGGTTTGACCGGCTTGCGGGCCGCCGGCTGCGGGCCGCAGAATCTGCCGCTTTGAACAAGTTCTGAACGATCAGGAGACACCATGAAACACACGACGACGATGCGGCGCGCCGCCGCCGCCCTGCTGGCCGCTGCGGCGCTGGGGCCCGTGGGCAGCGCACAGGCGCAGTGCCTGGACGATGCGCAGATCCAGGCCTGGGTGCAGGGCTATCTGGAAAAGACCCCGGTGGACAACCCGCCGGGCGATCTGAGCGCGGCCGATGGCGCCTGCACGCGCGCCAAGTTCAATGCCGCGCTGGCGCCGCGGCTGGGCAAGGTCGTGGGCTACAAGGCCGGGCTGACCAACCCGGCGGTGCAAAAACGCTTCAACACCGATCAGCCCGTGTGGGGCAAGCTCTACGAGGGCATGCTGCTGCCCAATGGCGCGGCCGTGCCGGCGCGCTTTGGCGCCCGGCCGCTGTTCGAGGCCGACTTGCTGCTGCGCGTGGCCGACCCGGCGGCGCTCAAGCAGGCGCGCACGCCCGCGCAGGCGCTGGCCGCCATGGATCAGGTCATCCCGTTCATGGAGCTGCCTGATCTGCTGGTGCAGGCCCCGCCCCAGCTCAATGGCGCGGGCGTGAGCGCCATCAACGTCGGCGCCCGCCTGGGCGTGGCCGGCCAGCCGCTGGCCGTGCCGCAGGACGAGGCCGGCCGCACCGCGCTGCTGCAACAGCTCAGGGACATGGAAGTCACCCTCAGCGATGCGCAGGGCAAAGAGCTTGGCCGCGGCAAGGGCAGCGACGTGCTGGAGCACCCGCTCGCCGCCGTGCTCTGGCTGGTGCAGGCCCTGGGCGCTGAGGGCATTGAGCTCAAGCAGGGCGATGTGCTCAGCGTCGGCTCATTCTCGCCGCTGTTGCCGCCTGTGGCCGGCCAGAGCGCCGAGCTGCGCTACGAGGGCTTGGCCGGGGCCCAGCCGGTGCGCGTGCGCTTCGAGTGAGAGGGCACGCGCAGCCCGACCAGCTCGCCCTCGCCAGTCAGGCCGCCTGGCCCGTGCGCCCCACAGCCAGCAGGCTGGCGCCCATGGCCATGAGCACGCCGCCGAAGATGCGGTTTTGCACGCGCCGGGCGCCTGGCGTGCGCAGTAGCGCGCGCAGGCGCGAGGCCAGAAACGCATAGCCGTGCATCACCACCACGTCCACCGCCAGCGTGGTGATCAGCAAGATCAGCAATTGCAGCACCAGCGGGCG
>JAUMYI010000185.1 GCA_030528705.1 Comamonadaceae bacterium
GCAGGTCTTGCAGCATGGCTCGCGAGCGCGAGCGCCCCACTTGCTTGCAGGCCAGATAATCAATGGTCGTCAAAGTGGTTGCGCACAACACGGCCTGCAACTGGCCCTGCTCGGCCTGCTCGAACAGGGCGCAGGCCTGGGGGGCAAAGGGCTGGCGCAGTAGCAGCAGGTCGAGCACGACGCAGGTATCCAGCAGCAGCACCATCTGGCCTGGCTGCAGGTAGCGGGCCGGTGGCTCCTGCACGCGGGCGGGGGCGCGGGGGCGGCGGTCAGCCATAGGGCATCAGCCGTGTTTTTGCAGCAGGTGCCGGCGGTAGTCGTCCTCGTCCAGCGGGCTGCCCTGCAGCGCGCCCAGCAGGCGGCGGGTGCGCGGCGCGCTGGCCGCTGGCGGGGCCTGGGGCGGCTGCGCCTGGGTCAGGCGGGCGAAATAAGCGGCCACCAGCTCCGAGACGGAGCGGCCATCGCGCTCGGCATAGGCCTTGGCCTGGCGGATGAGTTCGGCGTCCAAACGCAGGGTCAACTTGGTTTGCATGGCGGCCTCTCTGGGTGACGTATCAAAGCAGGAAAATTGTACGTCAGCGCATGCGAAGGCATGTCCTGCCCTGCAGCGCGCGCTGTTGCAAAACTGCCGCCAGCCAACCCCTGCGCCATTACGATAGCGCCCATGGCCACGCCCTCCCCGCCCCATGCCCCCGCTGCCGAGCCCGGGCCGATGCAGCCCGCTGGCGCCACGAGCGCCGCTGCCGCCCCCCGCAGCCCGGCCCAGCCCGCGCCCGCGCCGCACAGCGGCGATGTGCTGTACCTGCAGTTGTTCGACAGCCTGCCGCTGCCGGCTTTCATCCTGGCCTCGGACGGCTTCGTGATCGACGTCAATCCGGCCGCAGCCGCGCTGTTTCAGCAAACGCGCCCCCAGGCCCGGGGCCAGCCATTGCAGCAATTACTGCCCGAGTTGAGCGCCCCGCAGTACGAGGCCCTGCTGCACGCGCTGCGACACGGGCATACGCATTTCATGCAGGCGCCGGGCCAGCGATCGCTGGCGCTGTACACCGCACCCCTGCCCTACCCTATGGCGATGCTGCAGGCGGCCCAGCACACGCCGCCGCATTGGCTGGTGCTGGCGCACCGCCTGCACAGCCACGCCAGCGACCATTGCGCAGAGCTGTTTGAGGCCATCGGCCAAGGCGTGGTCATCTACGATGCACAAGGCACGTTGCAGCACATCAACGATGCGGCCATGCGCATCCTCAGCCACTCCCCGGACGACGACAGTTGGCGCGCCTCTTTCCAGTCGAGCAGCTGGGCCACGGTGGATGCACATGGCATGCACCTGCCGCGCGAGCAAACGCCCGCAGCCATTGCGCAGCGCAGCGGCAAGCCTGTGCTCAACCGCACCATTGGCCTGTACCACGTGCGCGAGCGGCATTTCCGCTGGCTGCAAGTCAGCGCCATTCCCCGTTTTTCCCGCATGGCCCGGCCTGGCGACGCGCCGGTGCAAGTGGTTTCGCTGCTGCGCGACATCACCGAGACCCGGCGCGACCAGCATCTGTTCAGCCGGCTGCAAACCCTCTCCACCGCCGGCGCCTGGGAGTGGGAATGCGGCAGCGATAGCTGCTTTCTGACCCAGGGCGCGCAGCGCGTTTTGCGGCTGGCGCAGCCGCCGGCCTCGCTGGCGGGGCTGCTGGCCTGCTTCGTGCCGCCCGACAACCAGCGCCTGCAACAGGCCCTGGAGCAAGCGTTGATCACGCAAACGGGTTTCACACTGGAGCTGCGCCCCCATCCGCAGCCCGACGAGCCCGAGCACTGGGTGCGGCTGCAGGGCGAGCCGGACATGCTCGACCCTTTTGCCGTGCGCATCAGCGGCACGCTGGAGGACATCAGCCGCAGCAAGCACATGGAGCAAAACCTGCGGCACAAGGCGCGCACCGATCCGCTGACGGGCCTGCTCAACCGCGATGCGCTGCTCGAGGAGCTGCACACGCGCCTGCTGAGCAAATCGCCCCAGCTTGCGCTGCTGTACGTTGACCTGAACCGCTTCAAAGTCATCAATGACGCGCTGGGGCACTACATCGGCGATCAGTTGCTGCGCGCCGTCGCGCAGCGCCTGCGCAGCGCCGCTGGCGAGCAGGCCCTGTGCGCGCGCATGGGCGGCGACGAATTCGTCTTCCTCTGCCCCATGTCCGATGCGGGCCAGCCCATTGCGCTGGCCCAGCGCATTCTGAACAAGCTCCTGGAGCCCTTCCAGATCGAGCATGAGAGCATCCGCATCAGCGCCAGCATCGGCATAGCCATTGCGCCGCGCGACGGCCGCGACAGCGACACCTTGCTGCAAAACGCCGATGCGGCCATGTACGAGAGCAAGCGCCGCGGCCACGGCAGCTGGCACATCTACAGCGAAGAACTGGCGCGCCGTCAGCGCGAGCGGCTGCAACTGGACAACCTGATGCGCAACGCCATCGACAACCAGGAGCTGCAACTGCTCTACCAGCCCCAGGTGCATCTGCAAAGCGGCACGTTGATCGGCGCCGAGGCATTACTGCGCTGGCGCAGCCCACAATTGGGCGAGGTGCCGCCAGAGACCTTCATTGCCCACGCCGAGCACAACGGCGAAATCATGCGCCTGGGCGCATGGGCCTTGCACGAAGCCTGCCAGCAAGTGCGCCGCTGGCGCAACGCCGGGCTGAACACCGTGCCCATTGCCGTCAACGTCTCCTACCGGCAATTCCTCGCTGGCGACTTGTCCCGCATCGTGATGCAGGCCCTGCAGCAAGCCCACTTGCCCGGCGCGGCGCTGGAGCTGGAATTCACCGAGCGGGTGCTGATCGAAGACGAGCCGCTGAGCACGCACACCATCTCCCATTTACGGGCACTGGGCGTGCGGCTGTCGATTGACGACTTTGGCGAGGGCTACAGCGCGCTGAACTACCTGCGCCGTCTGCCCATCCACGGCCTGAAGCTCTCGCGCCTGTTCTTGCAGGGCGCGCCCTACAACGCCTCGGATGCGGCCATCTGCCAAGCCGTGGCAGCCATCGCCCAAGGCCTGGGCCTGGGCCTGGTGGCCGAAGGCGTGGAGCGCCCCACGCAGCGCGACTTTCTGCAAACCCTGGGCGTGGCCTATGGGCAAGGCTATTTGTTCTCCCCGCCCTTAAGCGCCGAGGCTTTCGCACAGTGGCTCAAGCAGCCGCAGCACGGCCGCTGATTGCGCGGCCAGGCGCCGCGGCGCGGCGCTGCTGCTGCCCCCCGATCGCGGCGTCAATGCCGCCCGGCTGCGGCCCGCCTGCGGCGCAGCCGGGCCTTGTCCAGCTCCACCACGAAAAACACGAACAGGCCGCCCAGCGCCACCTGAGCCCATTGCCAGGCATGCAAGCTGGCCGAGCCCATCAGCTGCTGCATCGGCCGCCAGTGGCTAAACAGCCATTGCAGCGGCAGGCAGGCCGCGATGGACAGCAACACATACGGATTGCCCAGCAAGCCTTCGCGGTTGAGCACGCTGCCCAGGATGTGGCGGCTGCAGATGAGGTAGACCATCTCCGCCAGCACCACGACGTTCACAGCCATGGTGCGGGCCTGCTCCAGCGAGGCGCCGCCGCGCAGGCCCCAGAGAAAGACGCCCAGGCCGGCCAGCATCATGGCCACGGACACCAGCACGATGCGCCATACCGCCAGCGCATCGAGCAGCGGCTGCTGCGGCGGCCGCGGCGCGCGGGCCATGATGTGGGGCTCGGCGCGCTCGAAAGCCAGGGCCAGGCCCAGCGCGCTGGAGGTCACCATATTGATCCACAGCACCTGAGCGGCCGTGATCGGCAGCGTGATCTGAAACAGCATCGCCGCGATCACGATCAAGGCCTCGCCGCCATTGGTGGGCAGCATGAACAAGATGAACTTGCGCAGATTGTCGTAAACGGCGCGCCCTTCCTGCACGGCCCGGGCAATGGTGGCGAAATTGTCGTCGGCCAGCACCATGTCGCTGGCTTCCTTGGCCGCGTCCGTGCCGTTGCGGCCCATGGCCACGCCCACGTCGGCGCGCTTGAGCGCGGGCGCATCGTTGACGCCATCGCCGGTCATGGCCACGACCTCGCCCCGGTCTTGCAAGGCCTGCACCAGGCGCAACTTTTGCTCAGGGCTGGTGCGCGCGAACACGTCGATCTCGCTGGCGCAGCGGCGCAGGGCAGCGTCGTCGAGCAAGGCCAGCTCAGCCCCGGTCAAGGCCGGCTTGCCCACGCCAATGCCCAACTGCGCGCCGATGGCGCGCGCCGTCTCGGCGTGGTCGCCAGTGATCATCTTCACGCGGATGCCCGCCTCATGGCATTGCCGCACAGCGGCCACGGCCTCCTCGCGCGGCGGATCCACGATGCCCACCAAGGCCAGCAGCGTGCTGCCCTGCACGTCGGCATGCGCCAGCCGCCGTCCCGCAGGCCATTGCCCAGGCGCCAGCGGCTTGTGCGCCAGCGCCAGCACGCGCAGCCCTTGCGCGGCCAGGTCGGTGGCCATGCGACGCCAGTAGTCCACGTCCAGCGGCTGCGCGCCATCGGCGCCTTGCTGCTGCGTGCAAAAGTGCAGCAGGACCTCGGGCGCGCCCTTGAGCGCCAGCCACTGCGGCAGGCCCTCTGCATCGGCGTGCAGGCTGGCCATGAAGCGGCGCTCGGACTCAAAGGGGATCACGCCCAGGCGCGGGCAGGCCTCGGCCAGGGCGGCGTGATCCAGGGGCGGCTCCAGG
>JAUMYI010000186.1 GCA_030528705.1 Comamonadaceae bacterium
CTTGGCCGGCGCGCGCCGCCTTGCGATTACACGGTTTTGGGGCCAGCGCGGGGGGGCAAAAGTGCATAACACGCTCTATGTGCAGTGATCTGTGGGGCAGCGCACCAGAGCGGCTATGCGCATCACTTGCCCTGCGCGGCGGCCAAAAAACAGGGAGCCCAGCGGGCTCCCTGTGGCAGCGGCGGGCGCGGGCTTAGCCCATGTGCAGGCCGCCGTTGCAGGAGAAGTCCGCGCCGGTGGTGAAGCCCGAGTCCTCACCGGCCAGCCAGGCGACGATGGAGCCGATTTCCTCGGGCGTGCCCAGGCGCTTGACGGGGATGGTGGCGACGATTTTCTCCAGCACGTCGGGGCGGATGGCCCGCACCATGTCGGTGCCGATGTAGCCGGGGCTGACGGTGTTGACCGTCACGCCCTTGCCTGCCAGCTCCTGCGCCAGCGCCATGGTGAAGCCGTGCATGCCGGCCTTGGCGGCCGAGTAGTTGGTCTGGCCGGCCTGGCCTTTTTCACCGTTGACCGAGCTGATCTGGATCACGCGGCCCCAGCCCTTTTCCACCATGTCCGGGATCACTTGCTTGGTGACGTTGAACATGCTGGTGAGGTTGGTGCTGATGACGGCGTCCCAGTCCTCGCGGGTCATTTTCAGGAACATGCGGTCGCGCGTGATGCCGGCGTTGTTGACCAGCACGTCGATCGGGCCGTGCTCGGCCTTGGCCTTGGCGAAGGCATCCACGGTGGACTGCCAGTCGGCCACGTTGCCCACGCTGGCATGGAACGTGAAGCCCTGGGCCTTTTGCTCGTCCAGCCATTTCTGGTAGTCGCGCGTGGGGCCGCAGCCGGCAATCACCTTGAAGCCATCTTGATGCAGGCGGCGGCAGATGGCCGTGCCGATACCGCCCATGCCGCCGGTGACGTAGGCTACTTTTTGCGTCATGCAATGCTCTCCTTGTGTTGTTGCAATGGCCGTTAATTTAGCCAGACAGAGGGCTGCTGCGCTATGCGCATAAACCCTTCATTGGCCGCATGCTCAGGGTTTTTTCTGGGCAGGAGCGGGCAGTGCAAAACGCTGTTGCAGCCATTGCTGCAGGCCCAGTTGCTCGGCCATGGCCTGCAGGCGCTCGCGCGCGCTGCGCTGGCGCTGGCCGCTCCAGCGGGCGATGATGAGCTCGTTTTTCATGCTGTGCTCCCAGCCGGTCAGCTCGGTGACGGTGACTTGGTAGCCGCAGGCCTGCAGGTGCAGGCAGCGCATGACGTTGGTGACGTGGCTGCCCAGCTCGCGCGTGTGCAGCGGGTGGCGCCAGAGCTCGGCCAGCGGGGTGCGCGCCAGTTGCAAGGCCTTGTTGCGGCGCAGGTGGGCGGCGACTTCGGCCTGGCAGCAGGGCACCAGCGCCATGGCCTGGGCCTGCTTGGCCAGGCCGAAGGCGATGGCGTCGTCGGTGGCGGTGTCGCAGGCGTGCAGCGCGGTGACGACGTCCACGCGCGCGGGCAGGGCCGGGTGCTGCTGCGCATCGGCCACGGCCATGGGCAGAAAGTCCATGCGCGCAAAGCCCTGGCGCTGGGCCAGGGCCTGCGATTGCGCCACCAGGGCCGGGCGCCATTCCACGCCGATGACGCGCCCGCGCCCCAGCGGGCGCAGCACCAGATCGTAGAGGATGAAGCCCAGGTAGGACTTGCCCGCGCCGTGGTCGACCAGCACGGGGCCGGCGTCCGCAGCGCCCGCAGCTGCATTGGCGCTGCGCTGGCGGTCGATGTCGCGGATCAGCGGCTCAATGAATTGCACCAGGTGCAGCACCTGCTTGAGCTTGCGGCGCGAGTCCTGGTTGAGCCGGCCTTCGCGCGTGAGGATGTGCAGCGCCTGCAGCAGCTCGATGCTGGCGCCGGCGGGCAGGCCCAGCTCGGCCAGTGCGGCCTGGGCTTGGGCGGCTGCATCTGGCCGCGCGCGTCGATCCTGTTGCGCCGGCTGGGCCGGGCGGCGGCGCGCGCCGGGCTGCCTGGGCGCGGGGTTGGGCTTGCTCGTCATGGCTGCTGTGGCCCGGCGGGGGGCGCGGGCGGCGCGCTGGCGGCATCGGCGCTGGGCGCTGTGGCATTGGCCGGGCCCAGGCCCAGTGCCTGCCAGCCGGCCAGGCCCAGGGCTTCGAGGGTGGCGATGTTGCGCTCGAAGATGGCGCTGGCATCGGGCACAGCCTGCACCGCCTGGGCGATGCTGTCCTCGCGCAGCAGGTGCAGCGTGGGGTAGGGCGCGCGGTTGGTGTGGTTGGCGATGTCCTCGGCCTCGGTGCCGGCGAACTGGTATTGCGGGTGGAAGTCGGCAATTTGCAGCACGCCCTCCAGCCCCAGGCGTTCGAGCAGGGCGTCGGCCTCGTCCAGAAAATCGTTGAAGTCCAGAAAGTCGTGCAGCATGTCCGGCACGATCAGCAGGCTGGTGTCGCGCTGCTCGGCGGGCAAGTCGGCCAGCGCCAGCAGCTCGCGCGCCAGATCCTTGAGCAACTGCTGCGGCGTTTGCGCGCGGCTGACGGCGTAGTGCACCAGGCCCTTGTGCTGCACAGCCTTAGCGAAGGGGCAGAGGTTCAGGCCGATGACGGCCACATCGACCCAGCGCCGCGTGGCGGCGATCAGGGCCTGGTCGGTGGCGGGGCAGGGCGTGGGGCGCATCGCAGACGGGTTGGTCATTTTTTCATTGGGCGGCCTTCGGGGCCGCGGCTGTCGTCGTGGGGGATGCGGCGCGGGGCAAGAGCCAGCGCAGGCTGAGGCGGTACAGCGGCCGCTCAATCAGGCGGTAGTGGATCCAGGCGTAGACCAGGCAGGCCAGCAGCGCCAGCAGGTAGCTGGGCACGTGGCGCCACAAGCCCAGCAGGCCGGGCACCAATGGCATCAGCGTGTACATGCCGCGCAGCGCCAGCAGGTGGGTGAGATACAGCGAGTACGAGGCATCGCCCAGCCGGGCCGCCAGCAGCGCCGGGCGGCTGCGCGGCTCGGGCAGGCACAGCGCCACGGCCAGAAAGCCGCAGGCCGGGATGCCAAAGAGCATCACGCGCTCGGGGTAGTGGAAGTAGCCGGCCATGCCCGAGCCGCGCATCAGGCTGCTGCCCTGGTAGAGATAGGCGGCGATGCAAAACAGCAAGCTGGCGGCCAGCCACAGCTGCCAGGGCTGCTGCGGGTGGCGGCGCAGCCAGTCGCAGACCAGAAAGCCGGCGATGAATTCCAGCAAAAAGGGCGAGCAGGAAAACTCCACCAGCAGCGGCAGCCGGCCCAGGCCATCGGGGCTGTAGATGCCTTGCTGGGCAAAGGCCACGGTCAGCGTGGCGATGGCCAGCCCCAGCAGGAACAAGATGCGCAACTGCGTGGCCCGCTGGCACAGCAGCAGCACGGCCACCAGCAGGTAGAAGTACAGCTCGTACACCAGCGTCCAGACGATGGGCAGCAGCTGCGCATCCAGCGGCTGGGGCAGCAGCAGCCAGGACTTGAGCAGGTTGATGCTCTTGCCCTCGTAGGCGTTGGTGCCCAGGTACAGCGCCAGGAAGATCAGAAACACCGGCCACCAGCCGCTGTAGACGCGCGCAAAACGCTTGACGGCAAAGCCTGCGGCGCTGCGCAGCCCGGGCTGCAACTGGCGCGTGGTCTCGGCCATGATGGCGCCGCTGATGACGAAGAAGATGTCCACCCCGGCAAAGCCGATCTTGGCGATCTGGTGCAGCAGCGGGATTTGCGGGTAGACGATCTGCCAGACGATGGGCGGCGTGGCGTGGTGCAGCGTGACCAGCAAGGCGGCGACGAAGCGCAGGATCTGGATGTTCTGGATCATGGGCAGAGGGCCGGATGGGCAGGGTTCATGTCGTGGCGCGCTTCATGGGTAGACCATCTGCACGCCGGCGCCGCCGTTGTGCACGCGCAGTGCGTGCAGGGCCTGCTCGCTGGGGAAGATAGCTTGCGCCTCGGGCAGCAGCAGCTCGGCGGCGGCGTTCTGGCCCTGCGCGCCCTGGCAGCGCAGGCGGATGCGCAGGCGCACGCCGCGCGGGCGCGCGGGCTCGGCCTCATCGCCCTCGGCCTGGGGGGGCTGGATTTCGGTGGCGCTGGCGTGCGCTGCGGGCTGGTGCGCTTGCAGCCAGGCCTGCAATTGCTGCAGCGGCTGCTGCGCGTTGCTGGCTTGCTGAGGCGCCTGCCAGTCCAGCTTCAGCCAGCGGCCAAAGGCGCAGCGGGCGCTGGGCAAATCCAGCGCGTCCTGCACGCTCAGGCGCGGCTCGAAGCCGTTGCGCCCGGGCTGGTAGCGGGCGCTGAGCACCAGCAGCTCATCCTCGCGGATGTGCTGGCCGCAGCGCGCCATCAGGGCCTCGTCGGCCACGGCCTCGATGGCGCCGCTCTTATCGTCCAGCGTGAAGATGGTGACCTTGCCGCGCGGGCCGTTGGCGCTGCGCAGGCCGCTGACGATGCCGGCTACGCGCTGGGTCTCGCGGCTGTCCTCCAGCGCGGCCACGGGCGTGCGCACGAACTGGCGCACCTCGGCCTCGTATTCGTCGAACAAGTGGCCGGAGAGGAAAAAGCCCAGCGCGGTTTTCTCGT
>JAUMYI010000187.1:0-3339 GCA_030528705.1 Comamonadaceae bacterium
GATCACACGGTTTTGGGGCCAGCGCGGGGGAGCGCAAAGTGCATAACACGCTCTACAATTTCTCCGCTTGTGCGGCAGAGCCTGCCGCAGCCTTCCATTGCTGAGGAAAGGAGAGTCCACCATGCCCAGCACGATGCAAAAAGTTCAAGCGGCTGCATTGGCCGCCCTGACGGTGGCCGCAGGCGTCGCTGCGGCCGAAACCATGAAAGGCCGTGTCGATGCCATCGACCCGGGTGCGCAAACCATCCAGCTCAATGGCATCACCTTTCAAACCACACCGGCCACGCAGTATCAGGGCGTGGGCGGGCTAGGCCAGCTCAAGCCAGGCGATCGGATCACGATTGAGTTCTCTCGCGATGGGGCCCAGTACGTGGTGCAGGCCGTCTCCAAATGAAGCCCGCAGCGCGTCGGGCGCAGCAGTACCCAATCCCAACAAGGGGGTGACATGAAATCCATCTTGAACAAAACCCATCTGGCCGTGCTGGCCAGCGTTGCCCTGGCGGCTTGCGCCACCAGTTCGTTTGCGGAAACGCTCAAAGGGCGTGTCGATGTGGCCAATCAGAGCAACAAGACACTGGTGGTGGCAGGCATCACCTTCCAGACCGATGCCGAGACCGACTACAGCGAGGATTTGCAAGCCTTCGCCAACCTCAAACAGGGCCAGAAGGTCAGCGTCGAGTTCGACCGCTCGGGCAGCAACGTCTACACCGCCAAGCGCATCACGCTGGAGGAATAAGCCTTTCTTCGGGCTCGGGCCGCGCGGCGCGGCTTGGCGCCTTGAAACCGCCATCTGGCCATGTGTCCGGTGGCGGTTTTTTCATGCCTTGCGGGCGGGGCCTGGCCTGTGTGGGAACCTGTTCAAAATCTCGGCGCGAGTGGGCAAGAAGGGGCTTGGGATGGCCGCCGCAAGGGCTTTGGCGCGGGCGCAGCCAAACCTCTGTAGAATCTTGCGGTTTTACCGCGAGCAAGGCGGGGCCTTGCCCTGGGGCTTTCCTTGGGCAGCGGCGAAACACCGTGCGCGGGTGGCGAAATTGGTAGACGCACCAGGTTTAGGTCCTGACGCCAGTTGATGGTGTGGGGGTTCGAGTCCCCCCCCGCGCACCACCGATGGACTGCGGCATTGGCAAGCTGCAAACACCCACGAAATCCTGTCGTGCAGGCCAGGCATGCGATTGCGCCCGGCCGCCTGCACCTGTATCCCCCTATAGGACGATTCCCATGGCTGTGAATGTTGAAGTACTGGAGAAACTCGAGCGCAAGATCGTGCTGAACGTGCCTGTCAGCACCATCGAGCAAGAGGTGCAGACGCGCCTCAAGCGTCTGGCGCGTTCGGTCAAGATGGACGGCTTCCGCCCCGGCAAGGTGCCGCTGTCCGTGGTGGCGCAGCGCTACGGCGGCTCCGTGCAGTACGAAGTGCTCAACGACAAGGTCAGCGAGGCCTTCAACCAGGCCGCCAACGAGGCTCAGCTGCGTGTTGCTGGCCAGCCGCGCATCACCGAAAAGCAAGGCGCAGCCGAAGGCTTCATCGACTTCGAAGCGGTGTTTGAAGTCTTCCCCGATGTGAAGATCGAAGGCCTGGGCGATCTGCAAATCGAGCGCGTCAACGTGGAGGTGGACGAAGCGGCCATTGAACGCACCTTGGACATTCTGCGCAAGCAGCGCCGCACCTTCGCGCAGCGCGGCAAGGACGATGCCGTGCAGGACGGCGACCGCGTCACCGTCGACTTCGAAGGCAAGATCGATGGCGACCCCTTCCCCGGCGGCAAGGCCGAAGGCTTTGCCTTCATGGTCGGCGAGGGCCAGATGCTCAAGGAGTTCGAGGACGCCGTGCGCGGCATGAAGGTCGGCGAGAGCAAGACCTTCCCGCTGGCCTTCCCGGCCGACTACCACGGCGCCGACGTGGCCGGCAAAACGGCCGATTTCCTCGTGACCGTGCACAAGGTCGAGGCCGCCAACCTGCCCGAAGTGACCGATGAGTTCGCCAAGTCCCTGGGCGTGGAGGCCGCCACCGTGGCCGCCCTGCAGGACGACATTCGCAAGAACCTGGAGCGCGAAGTCAAATTCCGCGTGCGCGCGCGCAACAAGCAGGCCGTGCTCGATGCCCTGTTGACCAAGGCCGAATTGGATCTGCCCAACGCCAGCGTGCAAAACGAAATCGCCCGCCTGGAGCAGGGCGCGCGCGAGGAGCTGCGCATGCGCGGCGTCAAGGATGTTGGCCAATCGCCCATCCCCGCCGAGATTTTCCGCCCGCAGGCCGAGCGCCGCGTGCGCCTGGGTCTGGTGGTGGCCGAGCTGGTGCGCGCCCACGACCTGCAGGCCAAGCCCGAACAGCTGCGCGCCCACATCGAGGAGCTGGCCGCCAGCTATGAAAAGCCCGAGGAAGTGATCAAGTGGTACTACGCCGATCGCCAGCGTCTGGCCGACGTCGAGGCCGTGGTGATCGAGAACAACGTCACCGACTACGTGCTGCAACAGGCCAAGACGGTGGACAAGACCATTGGCTTTGACGAGTTGATGAACCCCAGCCAGCCCGAGCCGGCTGCCCAGGAGGGCGAGGCCGAAAAGGCCTGAGGCTCTGCCGCCCCCGCGCCGCCCGCATGGCGGGGCGGCCTCTGCGCGCCAGCCGCACGCTGGCGCCATTCATCCCAATCCCAAGGGCTTGTGTCTTGCCGCACAGGCCCTTGTCTATTGGGGCAGGCGCTCCCGTGTGGCCGCAGCCTGTGCGCTGGCCATGGGCGCATGGCCCATCGTGTACCATGCCGGCTGACTGCGCGGGCGGCAGCCACGCTGCGCCGCGCATGGGCCTTTTCTTCCAGGAGTCACCATGACCTTCTTCGAACCCAGCCGCAATCTGGGGCTGATCCCCACCGTGATCGAACAATCGGGCCGGGGCGAGCGCGCCTTCGACATTTACTCGCGCCTGCTCAAGGAGCGCGTGGTCTTTCTCGTCGGCGAAGTCAACGACCAGACCGCCAACCTGGTGGTGGCGCAGCTCTTGTTCCTGGAAAGCGAGAACCCGGACAAGGACATCTCGTTGTACATCAACAGCCCCGGCGGCAGCGTCACGGCCGGCATGTCGATCTACGACACCATGCAGTTCATCAAGCCCGACGTCTCCACCATGTGCCTGGGCTTTGCCGCCAGCATGGGCGCCTTCCTGCTGGCCGCCGGCGCCAAGGGCAAGCGTTACTCGCTGCCCAACAGCAAGGTCATGATCCACCAGGTGCTCGGCGGCGCGCGCGGCCAGGCCACCGACATCGAGATCCACGCCCGCGATATCCTGCGCACCAAGGAGCAGATGAACCGCATCCTGGCCGAGCGCACCGGCCAGCCCTACGA
>JAUMYI010000187.1:3439-4532 GCA_030528705.1 Comamonadaceae bacterium
GTCGGTGCGGCCGATGACGGGGTCGAACTCTCCAAGAGCAACATTCTGCTCATCGGCCCGACCGGCTCGGGCAAGACCCTGCTGGCGCAGACCTTGGCCAAGATGCTCAACGTGCCCTTCGTCATGGCCGATGCCACCACGCTGACCGAGGCCGGCTACGTTGGCGAGGACGTGGAGAACATCATCCAGAAACTGCTGCAAAGCTGTGACTACAAGGTCGAGCAGGCCCAGCGCGGCATTGTCTACATCGACGAAATCGACAAAATCAGCCGCAAGGCCGACAACCCCTCGATCACGCGCGACGTCTCGGGCGAGGGAGTGCAGCAGGCCCTGCTCAAGCTCATCGAAGGCACCATGGCCAGCATCCCGCCGCAAGGCGGGCGCAAGCACCCCAACCAGGACTTTCTGCAGGTCGACACCTCCAACATCCTGTTCATTTGCGGCGGCGCCTTTGCCGGGCTGGAAAAAGTCATCGAGAACCGCACCGAGGCCTCGGGCATCGGCTTTGGCGCGGCGGTGCAGTCCAAGGCCGGCCGCAGCATCAGCGAGCTGTTTGCCGAGATCGAGCCCGAAGACTTGATCAAGTACGGCATCATCCCCGAGCTGATCGGCCGCCTGCCGGTGGTCACTGCGCTGGCCGAGCTCGACGAGGCCGCGCTGGTGCAAATCCTCACCGAGCCGCGCAATGCGCTGGTCAAGCAATACGCCAAGCTGCTGGGCATGGAAAACGTCGAGCTGGAAATCCGCCCCGAAGCCCTGCAGGCCATCGCCCGCAAAGCCATTGCGCGCAAGACCGGCGCGCGCGGGCTGCGCTCCATCCTAGAGCAGGCGCTGCTGACCACGATGTACGAACTGCCCTCGATGCACGATGTGCAGAAAGTCGTCGTTGAAGAAGCCACCATCACCGAAGGCGCGTCGCCGCTGCTCATCTACCGCGAGGAGGCCAAGCAGGCCTGAGTTTGCGCGCCGCTTGCGTTGCCTGCGCGGGCAGTGCAACTCGTGTAGAATGCGCGGTTTCTGGCGCGGTAGCAAAGTGGTTATGCACCGGATTGCAAATCCGTTTACCCCGGTTCGATTCCGGGCCGCGCCTCCA
>JAUMYI010000188.1 GCA_030528705.1 Comamonadaceae bacterium
GGCCAGCACCTGGCCCTGCAGGCTGGCGATGGCATGGCCCAGTACGTACAGCCCATCGCCGCCGCTGCCGGTGATGCGCAGCCGCTCGGTGGTGATGGGGCCGCCGGGCACCGGCAGCGCGTGGTTGGTCATGACCACGGATGCTGCCGGGGGCACGTGGCCGATGGCCTGCCACTGGCCATTGACCCAGGCGCTGACTTGGTATGCATCGCCTGGGTCGAGCGAGAGCTCCAGCTGGTCCAGCGCCATGGGGTGGGGCAGTTCGATCTCCAGCGCGTGCTCAAAAATTTGATAGTGCTGGGTGTAGAAGGGCTTGCCGAGGTCGAAGCGCGCCTGCAGCGCGCCCAGCGCCACGCGGTGCACGCTGCTGCTGGCGGCAATCACGCCCTGGCGGTAGGCGCTGGTGTCGCCCATGCCCAGGCCGAACAGATTGGCCTGCACGATTTGGCGCAGGCGCTGGGGGGCGTTCAGCGGTGCGCGGGTGAGTGTGCGTAGCGTGTCGTAGGCGTTGTGCAGGGCCGGGTCGCTGAGCAGGTTTTGATTTTGACGGATGCTGGCGATGTAGTTGGCCGGCAGCACGCGGTAGAAATGGCCGATGCGCCACGGCGTGCTGGCCTTGGCCGGCAGCCGGGCCAGCAGCGGATCGGCCAGTGCGCAGGTGTCGATCAGGTGCGCGTGTGGGCCTTGGTGGATGGAAGCAAAGCCCAGGCCGCCGCAGATGGCATAGACCTGCCGCTGGCTGCTGGCGCGCCAGGCCGTGGCCTCGGGCGCGCGCAGCTGGCCGCGCAGCCAGCCGGTGTCGCGGTAGTAGTGGCCACGCTCATTGGCAATGCCGCTGGGGTTGATCTCGGGCGCGTGGTAGCTGGCGTCGCTCCATAGCGTGGGTGTGCTTGGCACGCCCAGGCCCAGGGCCAGCAGCAGGGCGCTGGCGGCGGCTGTCCAGGCAGGATTGCGCGGCGCGCTGCCCGCTGGTGCCGTGCTGGCCAGCAGCACGATCAATGCGGCGAAGAAGGGCGCGGTGAAAAAACGCCCGGCCATGAAGTCGCCACCGATCGACACCACATAGGCCAGGTACAGCGCCATGCCCAAGGCCAGTGCGCGCGCTGGCGCGCCTGTGCTGGCGCGCAGGCTGGCAGCCAGGCCCAGGGCAATGACCAGCAGTGTCAGCGGGTCGGTGCGGGCGCTGTGTGCCAGGTAGCGCAGCCCTTGCGCCACGCGCTCATCCCAAGCAATGCCAGTGCCCAGCTTGGCGTAGGCGGTGTTGGGCCAGGGCCAGCCGTAGTAATACAGGGAGAACGCACTCCAGGCCAGCACGGGCAATGCGCCCAGGGCCCAGGCGGTCAGCAGGGTTTTGGGTTGTGTGCGCAACTGCCAGGACAGCCACAGCGCCAGCGGCGCCAGCAGCAGCGCCAAGTCCGGGCGGGTCAGATAGGCCAGGCCGCAGGCGAGGAAGAAGCCTGCGCAACTGGCGAAAAGGGCGGGCCGGAGCGTGCCGCAGCCAGCGCCCAGGCGCAGCGCGTGGGCGGCGCAGCCGTAGGCCAGCAGCACCAGCGCATGCGCCAGCGGGTTTTCCAGCCCTGAGGTCGAGAAGTCGATGAAGGCCTGCGACAACAGCGCCGCCAGCGTCGCCAGCAGCAGCTGCGGCACACGCGGCGCCAGAGCCCACAACAAGGCCGCCAGCGTGGTCAGCGACACGCCGATGGACAGCGCATGGCTGGCGGCAAACACATCGCCACGCCACAGCAGGCTCAGCGCGCTCAGGGCCAGAAACCACAGCGGGTGCGTGTAGGCCTGCACGCGCTCGTCTAGGTTGAAGCGCGGCCCCCAGCCATGGATGGTGTTGAGCACGGTGCGCAGCGTGATGGCCGCGTCGTCGGAAATCCAGGCCGTGCGCAGCAACACTGTGGCAAAGGCCGCCAGGGCCAGGGCAATCAGCAGGGCGCGCAGCGGCGCAGGGCAAGGGCGGGCGGTTTGGGGCATAGGCGCGCATCATGCCGCAGGATGGGGCAGGGCCCAGCCGCCAGCCATTGCCTGCGATGGCAATCCGCAGCGGCGCCTCGCCCCAGCCTGTGCAGGGTGCACGGCCATCGTGCTCTGCGGCGGGCCATCAGACGGCCTGCAGCGCCTGCTCCAGATCGGCGATCAGGTCGTCGATGTGTTCGATGCCGATGCACAGGCGCACGGTTTCTTCCTTGACGCCGGTTTGGGCCAGCTCCTGGGCCGAGAGCTGGCGGTGCGTGGTGCTGGCTGGGTGGGTGGCCAGCGATTTGGTGTCGCCGATGTTGACCAGGCGCGTGAACAGCTGCAGTGCGTCAAGGAATCGCTCGCCCGCCGCGCGGCCGCCGCGCACGCCGAAGGTCATTACGCCAGAGGCCTGGCCGCCCAGGTATTTCTGCGCCAGCGCGTGGTCGGGGTGGCCCGGCAGGCCGGCATAGCCGACCCATTGCACTTTGGGGTGCTGCTGCAGGTATTGCGCCACGGCCAGGGTGTTGCTGCAGATGCGCTCCATGCGCAGGCCCAGCGTTTCGATGCCCTGCAGGATCAGAAAGGCGTTGAATGGCGAGAGCGCAGCGCCCATGTTGCGCAGCGGCACGACGCGCGCGCGGCCGATGTAGGCCGCCGGGCCCAGGGCTTCGGTGTAGGTCACGCCGTGGTAGCTCACGTCCGGCTCGTTCAGGCGCTTGAAGCGATCTTTGTGCTCGGCCCAGGGAAAGCGCCCGGAGTCGACGATGGCCCCGCCCAGGCTGGTGCCATGGCCGCCGAGGTACTTGGTCAGCGAGTGCACGACGATGTCGGCGCCGTGCTCGAAGGGACGCAGCAGATAGGGCGTGGCCACGGTGTTGTCCACGATCAAGGGCACGCCGTGGCGGTGCGCGAGTTCGGCCAGCGCGGCGATGTCGGTCACATTGCCCAGCGGGTTGCCGATGGATTCGACGTACAAGGCCTTGGTGCGCGCGTCGAACAGGCCCTCGAAGCTGCGCAGATCGGCCGTGTCGCCAAAGCGCGTGCCAATGCCCAGCTGCGGCAGCGTGTGGGCCAGCAGGTTGTAGGTGCCGCCATACAGCGCACTGGCCGAGACGATGTTGTCGCCCGCTTCGGCAATGGTCTGGATGGCATAGGTGATGGCCGCCTGGCCCGAGGCCAGCGCCAGCGCGCCGACGCCGCCTTCGAGCGCGGCCAAGCGCTTTTCCAGCACATCGGTGGTCGGGTTCATGATGCGCGTGTAGATGTTGCCCGGCACCTTCAGGTCAAACAAATCCGCGCCATGCTGCGCGTTGTCAAAGGCATAAGCCACGGTCTGGTAGATGGGCACGGCCACCGATTTGGTGCTGGGCTCGGGCGTGTAGCCGCCGTGCACGGCAATGGTTTGCAGCTTCCAGCGGGCGGCGCGGTCGGAGGCTGCTGCGTTGGCTTCGGCTGGCGTGTGGTTTTCGGGCATGGTGAATTCCTTGGTGTGTTGTGGCGGGGCCGGCAGCAGTGCGTCCCTGTGCCGGCGGGCGCAGCTTAGCCGCTTTGCTGCAGGGCAACAAATAACCATGCGGCATGAGCATATGTGCGCAGCGCGGCCGTGCGTTTGTGTCGCTTGCACCAGCGGCGGCGGTAAGCGGTGGTAGATTGGCGCGCCCTGCGTGGCTTGGCAGCGTGCATTGCTGCCAGCGGCTGCGTGCTGCCCATTGGCTTGAACGATTGAAAGCGCCCCATGACTGTTTCCCGCGACCGCCTGCTCGATGCCTTTGCCCAGGTGCTCGACCCCGACTCCTTCGACGACTATGGCCCCAATGGCCTGCAGGTCGAGGGCAAGCCGCAAATCGGCAAAATCGTCAGCGGCGTGACGGCCAGCGCGGCCTTCATCGACGCGGCCATCGCCGCTGGCGCCGATGCCATCGCCGTGCACCATGGCCTGTTCTGGCGCGGCATGGATGGCACGGTCACCGGCTGGATGAAGCAGCGCCTGCAGCGCCTGCTGGCGCACGACATCAACGTGCTGGCCTACCATTTGCCGCTCGACGCCCATCCTGAGTGGGGCAACAATGCCCAGTTGGGTTTGCACATGGGCTGGGGCGCGGGCGCGCCGCTGCGCGAGAAATCGCTGGTGTTTCGTGCGGACTTGGCAGCGCCCTATGCCAATGGCCAGGCCCTGGCCGAGCAACTGCAGCACAGGCTGGGCCGCGCACCCATTTGCATCGACGCGGGGCGCCGCATCCGCACCCTGGCCTGGTGCACGGGCGGCGCGCAAGGCTATTTCCAAAAAGCCATTGATGCGGGCGTGGATGCCTTTGTCACTGGCGAGATCTCCGAGCCCCAGGCCCACCTGGCGCGCGAATGCGGCGTGAGCTTCATCGCCGCTGGCCACCACGCCACCGAGCGCTATGGCATGCCGGCGCTGGCTGGCCACATCGCTGGCCAGTTGGGCCTGGAGCACGAGTTCATCGAGATCGACAACCCGGCTTGAGGTTTTTTGTTGGCGGCCGTCTGGGCGGGCGGCGCCGCTCCGGGCATGAAAAAAGCGCCC
>JAUMYI010000189.1 GCA_030528705.1 Comamonadaceae bacterium
TGCCGCGTCTGGCTTTTTGGGTTGAGACCACTTTTCAAGGCTTCGGGTGCGGTCTCAAGAGCAGCCTCTGGTCACAGGCTCTTCAGTGCGATGTCGCGTCCGGGTTGGCCTTGCCGCGTTCGCTGCCAGCTTCGATGGCCGCGGTGTCGTCAGTGATGATGGACAAGTCGTCGCGCTGGCGCTCGGCCGCGTTCTGGCGCTCGATCAGGAAGTACAGCACCAGGCCGACGACGATGGCGTAGATGGTGGCCTTGGGGTCCGGCATGGCCAGGGTCACGGCCACGATGCCGGCCACGCCGCGCTCGGCCGAGTCGCGCAGCTCTTCCATGCCCACCATGATGCAGATGTAGGCCGTCAGGATCAGCGTGAGCGACAGCGCCAGCGGCAGCACGGGCTTGAACATGGTCACCAGCGGCAGCACGAACAGCGCCAGAAAGCCCGAGATCCAGAACGTGCCCTGGCCGCTGTAGATGGTGTCCATGGCCTTGCGGCCCAGGGCGTAGCGTTCGGCGGTGGTGGCCTGGATGGGCGTCCACAGCGGGCCGGCCAGGCCGGGCCAGGGCGCGAGGATGGCGTGCATGCCGTTGCGGATGGCCGTGACCAGGTGCACGCGCGTGACGTTGGTCTCGATCACCTCGTCGGGGCGCTGGTGGTCGGCGCGCTTGACCAGCGTGAAGCCCACCAGGATGTCGCCGAAGGCGATCACGTAGGCGATGACGGCCGTGGGCGCGGCCAGCAGGAACATGTCCCAGGTGGGCCAGCCGACGTTGAAGGCCAGGTGGCTGAACAGCAGGCCGAAGTCCGGCTTGGTGATGCCCCATTCAATGTTGGGCAGCGGAAACTCCTTGATGGCCCAGCCGATCAGCATGGCGATCACGATGCCGGGCACCATGCCGAAGTTGGAGATGATCTTGGCCAGCCGGTTGCGCAGCACCACGCTCTTGAACGAGAGCGAGAACAGGATGTAGGCGGCGATCATGGCGCCGATCAGGATGGACACGGGCGCACTGGAGACCCGGCCGTCAGCTTTGAATTCGCCCATCATCGCGGCGATGCCAGCGCCGATGATGATGCCGCACTTAAGCGAGTTGGGGATCAGCGTCACCAGCTTGTTGCCCAGCCCGGTGATGCCCAGGATGAGGAAGATCAGGAACACCTCGATCTGCAAGGCCACCATGGCCTTGACGGCCTCCGGCCCGGGCTGGAAGTTCTGCAAATACAGCAGCACGACCGGAATGGCCGGCGTGATCCAGCCGGGCACCAGCGGCACGCCCAGCAGCGCCGGCAGCATGAAGCCGATGCCGCAGATCACCACGCCGGCCAGCGCGGCCTCGTAGGGCAGGCCCAGGTGCTTCTCCAGCATCGGGATCATGCTCAGGCTGACCACGAACATCAGCAGAGCCTGGATCATCTCCGGGAACTCCCAGCGGTAATGGATGAAGGGCAGCCTGAGCTTGAACGGGCCCAAGGGCCAATAAGGATGTTCTTTTCCGTATTCGCGTTGGATTGGCATTCAAAAACCTCGCCTGTGGTTGGGGGAAACGGCCCGCCCCCAAAGCCGACAAAACCAAGTCGGGGATTGGGGCAGCACGCTGAAACAGTGCGCGATTGAACCACAGCCCAGGCCCGCCACATACCAGTGCACATAGGCAAGAACCCTGATTGCGCCACGCACGGCAAGGCACGCCAGGGCCAGACTCACTGGCTTTTAGAGCGTGTTATGCACTACAAGGGGCAAAGCAAAAGCCATCGGCCCAGGCCCCGCCAACTCTTGCAGCGCCCTCTCGGGGCGCGATCAGCAGCTGCGGCCGATCTCTGCCCAGCATTCAACATGCGATCAGCCCAGCTGGGCTTCGATGTGGGCGGCGGCCTTCTCGGCAATCATCAACGTGGGGCTGTTGGTGTTGCCGCTGGTGATGGTGGGCATGACGCTGGCGTCCACCACGTGCAGGCCGCGCACGCGCCCGCCGCGGTCGTCGCGCAGGCGCAGCTGGGGGTCGAGCACGGCCAGCGGGTCGCCGTCGCGGCCCATTTTGCAGGTGCCCACGGGGTGGAAGATGGTGGTGGCAATGTCACCGGCCAGGCGCGCCAGTTCTTCGTCGCTCTGGTATTGCGCGCCGGGTTTGTATTCGTGCGGGCGGTATGGCGCCAGGGCCGGCTGGGCAACGATGCGCCGCGTCATGCGCAGGCTGTCGGCGGCGACCTGGCGGTCCTCTTCGGTGCTGAGGTAGTTGGGCGCAATGGCCGGGGCCTGGCGGAAATCGCCCGACTGGATGCGCACGCTGCCGCGCGAGCTGGGGTTGAGGTTGCAAACGCTGGCCGTGAGCGCGTCGAAACGGTGCAGCGGCTCGCCAAAGGCGTCCAGGCTCAGCGGCTGCACGTGGTACTGGATGTTGGCGTGCGCGTACTGCGGCGAGGAGCGCGTGAACGCGCCCAGTTGCGAGGGCGCCATGCTCATGGGCCCGCTGCGGCGCAGCGCGTATTCCAGCCCGATCAGGCCCTTGCCCCACCAATGGCGCGCGCGGCTGTTGAGGGTGCGCGCGCCCTGCACCTGGTAGATGGAGCGGATTTGCAGATGGTCCTGCAAATTGGCGCCCACACCGGGCAAGTCGGCCTGCACGGCGATGCCGTGGCGCTGCAGCAGCTCGCCCGGGCCCAGGCCCGAGAGCTGCAGGATCTGCGGCGAGCCAATGCTGCCGGCGCTGAGCACCACGGCGCGCGCTTGCAAGGCCAGGCTCTGCCCGCCGTACAGTGCCTGCACGCCGCTGCAGCGCAGGCTGCCATCGGCCTGGCGTTGCAGCAACAGACGCTGCACCTGCGCGCCCGTCCAGATGCTGAGGTTGCGCCGCTGGCGCACCGGACGCAAAAAGGCCTTGGCGGCATTCCAGCGCCAGCCGCTGCGCTGGTTGACCTCGAAATAGCCTACGCCTTCGTTGTCGCCCTGGTTGAAATCCTCGCTGCGCGCAATGCCCGCCTGCACGCAGGCCTGGGCAAAGGCATCCAGGATCGGCCAGCGCAGGCGCTGCTTTTCCACGCGCCATTCGCGCCCGAGCTGCGCTGCCTGCGGGTGGCGCTGGCCGCCGTGGCTGTTCGCAAAGCCGGCCGGCGCCTGCGGCGCCGTGGCATCAAGCCGGTAATGGTCTTCATGCTGCATGAAGTGCGGCAGCACGGCCTGCCAGCGCCAGGATTCATCGCCCGTCAGCTGCGCCCATTGCTCATAGTCGCGCGCCTGGCCGCGCATGTAAATCATGCCGTTGATGCTGGAGCAGCCGCCCAGCACCTTGCCGCGCGGGTAGCGCAGCACGCGGCCGTTGAGCCCCGGCTCGGGCTCGGTGTGGTAGAGCCAATCGGTGCGCGGGTTGCCAATGCAGTGCAGATAGCCCACCGGGATGTGGATCCAGTGGTAGTCGTCGCGCCCGCCGGCTTCGAGCAGCAGCACGCGCCGCTGGCCGTTGCGGCTGAGGCGGTTGGCCAGCAGCGAGCCGGCCGTGCCTGCGCCAATGACGATGAGATCGAACTGTGCGCCAGGCGCGGCGCTGGCGCTGGCGCTGGGCTGCGAGGCAGTGGCAGAAGTCATGGGCAGGCGGCGGCAAACGATGGCAATACAACGGCAAACCGCGCGCCAAGGCGGCGCGCGGCGCTGCGCAGGAGCAGCCCAGGCAGGCAATCAGCCGCCCGGGCGCTTCATCTGGCAGTTCGTGGGCGTGCTGGTGTCCTGCAGGCTGTAGTACTTGACCGGGTGCGAAGCGTAACCGGTTTTCTCCATCGAATACGGCGCCTGTGGCGTGGCCTTGCTCCAGAGCGCCAGATACAGGCCCTGCTGCAGCTGGTGGTCTTCGCGGCGCATTTCGATCTCCTGATCGAAGCCCTTGACGCGCAGCCCCTCCAGCGCCGCGGCCACCTTGACCGGGTCGGTCGATTGCGCCTTGGCCATCGCCCCAGACAGCAGCGCATAGATGTTGTAAACGCTGCCGGTGTACATGTCGCCGCCGGTGCGCTCTTGAAAGCCCTGGGCGATCTCGCCGATCGGGCCGGGCAGGTTCATGTGGCCGGTGGAGACGGTATAGACCTTGCCCTCGGCAGCGGCGCCCATGGCCGTGGGCGAGCCGGTCACGCCGGCGTAGTAGGTGAAGAACTTGACGTTCTCCAGCCCGGCGTCGCTGGCGGCCTTGATGAGCAGCGCCAGATCCGAGCCCCAGTTGCCCGTGATGACTGCATCGGCGCCCGAGGCGCGGATCTTGGCCACGTAGGGCGCAAAGTCGCGCACCTGCGCCAGCGGGTGCAAGTCCTCGCCGACGATCTCAATGTCCGGGCGTTTCTGCTTGAGCAAGTCCTTGGCGTACTTGGCCACCTGGTGGCCGTGCGCATAGTTCTGGTTGATCAGAAACACCTTCTTCACCTCGGGCTGGGCCTGGATGAAATCGGTCATGGCCTTCATCTTCATCGAAGTGTCCGCATCGAGGCGGAAGTGCCAGTAACTGCACTTGGCATTGGTCAG
>JAUMYI010000190.1 GCA_030528705.1 Comamonadaceae bacterium
TCAAGAAAGAGGCCAAGCCCAAGCCGGAGGAAGAGGAAACCGCCGCCGAATGAGCGATGGGCCAAGGGCACGTGCCGGCGGGGCTGCGCCCCGCTGGCAAGCTGAGCCGAGGAAAGCCGCCATGGCGCGCTGTTTGAAAAGCAGGTGCACTCGCCCAAGACCTTGCGGGATGCTGAGAGCGAAGCCATGCAGGCATGCCGCGAACGCCATGGCGCGCGATTGCAGAGGCCAGGCACATCCTGGGCCTGGATGAGCACATCGACCGTTACTCCGTCAGCCCGCAAAGCCAGCAGGAGCAGGCTGTGCTCGACTGTGGCGGGGTACTTCGAGCCCACGCCGCAGGACAGGCAACGCCGCACCGACGCGGCTCTGGCCATGTGCGATCAGAAACGTATCGCCCGGGCCGATCCTCCTGCGTGCCATGTGCGCGATTGCTGCGTCTACAACAGCACCGCCTGGAGCAGCCCAGCCGCAGGCTGGCGCAATGACGCCCCTGATTGAGCTGGCCGCAACAAAGGAGAGCCCCATGCGCTGCCTGATCCTCACCGCGCTGGCAGGCGCTGCCCTGCTGCTGAGTGGCTGCGCCACTGAAGTGGCGGGCGGGTCAACCTCCAAGGCGGCTGCGCCGCCGAGCCCCTCCGTGGCCGACGGCGGCGGCGTGTGGGACGGCCACCGCGGCTGCTGCCGCATCCGCTGACGGGCGAGCGTGCGCGCAGCCTCGCGCGCGCTTGCAGCTTGAGCCCCTTGCCGCTTCATGGAAGATGAGGGGGTCAAGATGAAAGCTGTTCGCCATCATCGGCGGTATTGCAGCAGCCTGCTAATCCTTCTTCTCCTCCAGCAGCGCCAGTGCGCCAACGATCAGCGCCTGCATGCCTTGTTCGAGCTCAGCCTCCATCTCGGCCTGCTGGTGCGCGCGTGCGCTGGCGCTGACCAGATCCTCGGGCTCGTCGGGATGGGGTGGGGCGCAGGCCAGGCTGTAGACCGTGTCGGAGACGGCGATGCAGTGAAACGCCACGGTGCTCAGTAGCCAGCGCGCCTGCGCCGGGCGCAGACCATAGACGCGCGCGATGTGCTGATGGTGGGCGTTGATCTTGTCCAGCATGGCTGGGGTGGCGGCCTGGCGGCGCAGCACGTAGGGCGTCAGCCCTGGGTGCTCGCGGACGAATGCGCGCGCTGCGCTGCTGAAGGTCTGCAGGTAGTCGCGCAGGCCTTGCCGCCCCTGTTCATCGACTTCAGGCAGCTGCCAGCGGGCAAAGATTTCCTCGGCCACCAATTGTTTGAGCGCGACCAGGCTGGGCACGTGCTTGTACAGCGCCATGTGGCTGACGCCCAGTGCAGCGGCCACGCCGGTGAAGGTGATGTGCGGCAGGCCGATGGCCATGCCGGCTTGTGCAATGCGCGCGCGCGTGATGCTGGGCGGGCGCCCGCGTGGGGCGGGCACAGTGGGCGGCGCAAGGCAGGGGGCGGGTGGCGGTTTTTTCTTCATGGCAAATCCTCTCCAGGGCGGACGCATGCGCCTGCCTGCAAGCTGTCTGCTCGGATCGCACGATTAATTAGTTTATAGTTATGAAACTAATTCATGCGCAGACTATGAAAACGAGTGTATGAGCGAATCGACCCGCGCCGCTGCGGCTGCGCTGGGCCATGCACGGCAGCAGGCTCGCCCCACGCCCGCTTTGTTTTTCCCCCGCCACAGCGATCGAAAGGAATCCGGCATGACCCATCGCCAGCCTCCATCCAACCCCCCTGTTGACGCGCGCGCCGAGCCGGCATGGCCCGGCGGCCATGCCGGCCCGCGCTGCGGCGGCCGCACGGACGCCGTGCGCCAATTGCTGGCTTTGGGCCTGAGTGTGTGCAGCGGCCTGGGCGCCTTGGCCCCGGTAGCAGCCCAGACGACTCAGTCGGTTCAGACGGCCCAGACGCCAGCAGCAGAGCCGCTGCAGCACACGACACTGCCGACCGTGACGGTGACCGGGCAGGCCGAGCCAGCCGGCACGCCCTACGCCGGCGGCCAGATCACGAGTGGCGCTCGCATGGGCCTGCTGGGCGAGAGGGATTTCATGGACATGCCTTTGGCCACCATCAGCTATGCCGAGCAGTTCATCGCCGAGCAGCCCGAGGCCGATGTGCAGGGCGTGATGGCCCGAAGCGACCCGGCGGTGTTTCTCAGCGGCATCCCCGGCGAGCATCTGGAGAGCTACTCCATCCGTGGTTTTGGCATGGATGCGGGCGATGTCAGCGTCGATGGTCTGGCCGGTATGGGTTCGGCCTATCGCAATCTGGCCGAGCGTTTCGAGCGCATTGAGGTGCTCAGGGGGCCGTCGGCCATGCTGGGCGGCATGCCCCCCAAAGGCTCGGTGGGCGGGGCCGTGAATCTGGTGCCCAAACGTGCGGGCAGCGCGCCGCTGACGCGCCTGACGGTGGGCTTGCAGTCGGATGCGCATGGGCGCGCTCATCTGGATCTGGGGCGGCGCTTTGGTGCAGAGCAGCAGCTGGGGCTGCGCCTCAATGCCATGGGCCGCAGCGGCGAAACTGCCGTTGAAACGCAAAAGAAAACAGGCCATCTGGGTTCGCTGGCGCTGGATTGGCGCGGCCAGCGCGCGCGCGTCTTTGCCGATCTTTACGCCACTGGCGATCGTCTCAGCGGCATGACCCGTGGCTTGGCGTTGGCGCCGGGGGTGGGCGTGCCCAGGCCGCCCAGGGCCACGGTGTCCTGGAATCCGCCCTGGGCTTTTTACGACGCCGCGGCGCGCGGCGCGATGCTGCGCGGCGAGTTCGATGTGAGCGAGCGGCTCAGCGCCTGGGCCGCAGCCGGGCGCAGCAGCAGCGGGCTGGAAACGATGATGGGCCTGCCCACGTTGCTCGATGCAGCAGGCAGCATGCGCCTGACTTTTGGCGGCGTGGATGAGCGCATCACCCGCCAATCGGCCGATGCAGGCCTCAAGGGCAGGCTGCAAACCGGCGGCATCGGGCATGAATTCGCGCTGAACGTCACCCACTTGGATGAGCGGATTGCACTGGATGGCTTTCGCCTGCGCGAGAGCTGGATGAGCAATATCTACCACCCCAGCTGGGGCCCCCGGCTGCCCAGCCCGATGCAGGCCCTGGGCCGCACCGAGACGCGCCTGCGCAGCATGGGCCTGGCCGATACCCTGTCGTTCATGAATGGCCGCCTGCAGCTCACCCTGGGCCTGCGCCGCCAGCAGGTCGTCACCGAGCGCTTCAATGCGGCTACGGGCGCAGCGCTGGGCCAGCGCTACGACGCCAGCGCCACCAGCCCGGCAGCCGCCGTGCTGCTCAAGCTGGGCGGGCGCGTCTCGCTCTACGCCAACGCCATGCAAGGGCTGAGCCAGGGCGCCATTGCCCCGGCCACGGCCGCCAATGCCGGCGAGGTGTTTGCGCCCTACAAGAGTCGGCAAAAGGAGGTCGGCCTCAAGCTCGATCAGGGCGCATTGGCCCATACGCTCAGCCTCTACCAGATCGAGCGCCCCAGCAGCTACGTCGATCCTGTCAGCAACGTCTTCTCCTTCGGTGGGCTGCAGCGCAACCGTGGCGTGGAATGGAGCCTGGTTGGCGAGCCGGCCAGGGGTTGGCGCTTGATGGGCGGCATCGCCTATGCGCAGGCTCGGGTGCTCAAGGCCGCCGTGGCCGATCATCAGGGCAAGCAGGCCGCGGGCCAGCCCAAATGGCAGGCCAAGCTGGGCGCTCAATGGGATGTGGCGGCGCTGCCGGGGCTGACGCTCAGCGCCCACGCCAACTACACATCGCGCCAGTACCTCAGCGCCGACAATGCGCTGTCCATCCCAGGCCGCACCGTCTTCGACCTGGGCGCGCGCTATGCCACGCGCCTGGCCAGCCATCCGCTGACGCTGCGCGCCAGCGTGGCCAACGCCGCCAACAAGACCTATTGGGCCAAGCCGCACTACACCAGCCTGGGCCTGGGCGCGCCTCGCAGCTTCCAGGTCTCGGCCACGGTGGATTTTTGAGCGGCAAGACACCTCAAGGAGTGGCAACATGCACGCCCCCATTTCTTTGCAGGCCACCTTGGCCCAGTTGCACGAGCACTGGAAGCCGCTCATCCTCAACTGCGGCGATTTCGGCCTGCGCTTCGTGCGTTTTGCAGGCGATTTTGAATGGCACAGCCATGCGCACAGCGACAAGGCCGTGCTGGTGCTCAGCGGCGAAATGGGCATTCGCTTCAAGCATGCTGCGCCGGTGCGCATTGGCGCAGGCGAGCTCTTTGTGCTGCCCAAAGGCGTGGAGCATCAGCCCTATGCCGAGCAGGAATGCGCCATCGTGTTGATTGAGCAAGCCGGCCGGGGCGATTGAATGGCCTGCGCAAACGCCGGCCCTGGCTGAGCAAGGCCGGCGTTTTGTGCAGGGGGCTGCGGTTCAGAGCCGCGGCGGCTCCTTGCCCCGCAGCAGTTTGGGGGAGTCAGCGCGCGGGCTCAAGGCTTGGGCGTGAGGCTGGCGGCCAGGTCGATCAGCTCGATGA
>JAUMYI010000191.1 GCA_030528705.1 Comamonadaceae bacterium
GCGTTCGGGCGTTTGCGACGAGCGCCGTTCAGCGCCGGCGGCGCTGGCGATCGCGGCCGAGCTGGTCGCCGACCACGCCGCCTATGGCTGCGCCGCCTACGGTGCCCAGCACACCGCCATTGCTGATGGCTGCGCCGGCCACGCCGCCAATGGCCGCGCCGCCTACGGCGCTGCGTTCGCGCGAGCTCATGTTGTCCCAGGTCGCACAGGCCGACAGGCCAAAGGCCAGGCTGGTGACGGCGATGACTTGGATGGCTTTTTCCTTGGGTTGCATGACTGCCTCCTGATGCAGATGACTCTGCCAATCGATTCAAGGCCAGGGGCCCCGAATTACTCTGCGGAAAAGGGCTGTGCAGGTTTTGCCCGCGCAGCCCCGGCGGAATGGGCGCAGCCTAACGGCCCAGGTGGCGCGGCCGCGCAAGCGCGGCGTTGCGGCTGTATCCAAGCGCATCAACCCCGTGGGGCTGCATGGCATTTGGTAACACCGCTTGCTTCATTGCTGGGGGCATGAATCGGCAGTAAAGTCGCGCCTTTTTGCAAGGCTGCCCTGCATTGGCTGACGCAGACGACGCTGCGATTCGTGCAGCCCCGCCATCTTTTGCGCTGCGGCGCGCCGTGCGCACTGGCCACAGCGCCCGTGCGTTTTTCCCCTGGTGTTTTTCTGGAGATCCAACATGCACACCACACTTCGCCCCCTGCTGCGCTGGCTGGCCCCGGCGCTGATCGGCACGGCCGCCGCGGCAGCCAGCGTGCTGCCCAATGCCGCGCTGGCGCAGACCACGTACAAGATGGCCTATGCGCTCTCGCAGCAATCGCACTACGGCGCAGCGGGCAATGCCTTTGCCAAGACTCTGGAGGAAGGCAGCGGCGGCAAGTACAAGATCCAGCAGTTTGCCAACAGCGCCCTGGGCGGCGAGCGCGAGGTCATCGAGGGCTTGCAGCTGGGCACCATCGACATGGCCGTGCTCTCCACCGGCGCGACCATGAACTTCGTGCCCGCCGCTGCGGTGTTCGATGTGCCCTTCTTGCTGCGCGATCTGGAGCACGCGCGCAACGTGCTCGACGGCCCGATCGGCCAGGAGATGCTGGCCGAGTTCAACAAGCGCGGCCTGGTGGCCCTGGCCTGGGGCGAGCAGGGCTTTCGCCATCTGACCAACAACGTGCGCGCCGTGGCCTCGCCGGCCGATGCCAAGGGCCTGAAGATCCGCACCACCGAAAACCAGTTGCACATTGCCGCGTTCCGCGCCATCGGCATTCTGCCCACGCCCATGGCCTGGCCGGAGGTTTCCACCGCGCTGCAGCAAGGCACCATCGACGGGCAGGAAAACCCGCTGTCGGTCATCACCTCGGCCAAGCTCTCGCAGGTGCAAAAGCACCTCTCGCTGACGGGCCACGTCTATGCGCCGGCGGTGGTCATCGTCTCGCCCTCGGTGTATGAAAAGCTCTCCGATGCGGACAAGGCCTTGTTCAAGAAAGCCGCGCAAAACGCTGGCCAGGCCATGCGCGATTTTGTCTCCAACATCGAGAAGTCGGGCGTGCAGCAGCTCAAGGACGAGGGGATGCAAATCACCGAGGTGGACCGCAGCGCCTTCGAGAAAGCCGTCGAGCCGGCCTACAAGGACTACAACAAGCGTTTTGGCGCCGATCTGCTGCAACGCATCCGCGACACCAAGTAATCCCAAGTGATCGCGCTGCGCTCGGCAGTGCGCCATGGGTTGAGGGCCTGTCTGCCCTGCTGAAGCCATGGCGCACCGCTGCCGCACGCTGGCTGGGTCGCAGGCCCAGCCAGCCCATCTGGCCCTGCCCTATCCCCTGCCTGGCGCAACGCCTGCGCCCCCCTGCTGCCATGCCTGCCCTTCAAGCCATTGACCGCGCGCTGTTCGGTCTTGTTTCCTTTCTGGCCCAGCTCTTGCTCTGGCTGGCCGTGGCCATGGGATTTTTCCAGGTCGTGGCGCGCTTTGTGCTGCACTCGCCGCTGGATTGGAGCGAGGTGCTCACGCGCGCGGCCATCATCTGGGTGGTGATGCTGGGCACGGCGCTGGCCTTTCGCAGCGGCACGGCCATTGCCGTGCAATTGCTGCACAGCCGCCTGCGCGGCGCGGCGCGCCGCTGGCTGGAACACCTCATTGGCGCCACCTGCGTGGGCTTTTTGCTGTTTCTGGCCTGGATTGGCGCGCAAATCACCTATCGCGTGCGCTTTCAAAGCCTGGCCGGGCTGGAGATTTCCATCTCCTGGGTGTATCTGGCCATCCCGGTGGGCGCGGCGCTCTCGGCGCTGGCCGTGCTGCTGCATTGGCTGATGCTCGCGCAGGCCAGCGCCACGCCTGCCGAGCCCGCCCCCCTCTGAGCTTTTCTGACTGTTTCCCCCAAGCCCGAAAGCGCGCCATGTCGCAGTTGATGATTGTCTCGATGCTGATTTTCTTTGCCCTGTCCCTGCCGGTGGCAGTGGCCATCGGGCTGTCGAGCATCACCGGCATTGCCTACGCGGGGGTCAACTGGCTGGTCATGCCGCAGCAAATCTTTGCCGCGCTGGACAAATTCCCGCTGATGGCCATCCCGTTCTTCATCCTGGCGGGCAATCTGATGGAGGCCGGCGGCATCTCGCAGCGGCTGGTGGACTTTGCCAAAAGCCTGGTGGGCCGCGTGCAGGGCGGCATGGCCATCACCTGCGTGCTGACCTGCATGATCTTCGCCGCCGTGGCCGGCTCCAGCGTGGCCACCACCTTTGCCGTGGGCAGCATCCTGATCCCCGCGCTGGTGCGCCATGGCTACCCGGCGCCGTTCGCCGCCTCGCTGCAGGCCACCTCGGCCGAGCTGGGCGTGATCATCCCGCCCTCGGTGCCGATGATTTTGTACGCCGTCTCCACCGAAACCTCCACCGGCGAGGTCTTCATCGCCGGCATCCTGCCCGGCCTGCTGCTGGGCGTGGCGCTGATTGCCTACGCTTGGTTCTACGCCCGCCGCAGCGGCCTGGGCCGCCACGACGGCCAGGGCAGCATGCCCGTCTGGGCGGCGCTGCGCCGCGCCTGGCTGGCGCTGCTGATGCCCACCATCATCCTCGGCGGCATCTACGGCGGCGTGTTCACCCCCACGGAGGCCTCGGTCGTGGCCGTGGTCTATGCGCTGGCGCTGAGCTTGCTGGTCTATCGCAGCATCGGCCTGCGTGCGCTGGGGCCGGTGTTTCACCGCGCCGTCACCGGCACGGCCGTGATCATGTTCATCATCGCCAACGCTGGCGTGTTCAGCTTTTTGCTCAACCGCGCCGGCGTGCCCGACATGCTGGGCCAGTGGCTGGGCGGCCTGTTCGAGAGCAAATACCTGTTCCTGCTGGGCATCAACTTGGCGCTGTTCGTGATCGGCATGTTCATCGAAACCTCGGCCTCCATCGTCGTGCTCGCGCCGCTGCTGCTGCCCGTGGCGGTGCAGTTCGGCGTCGATCCGGTGCATTTCGGCATCATCATGATCGTCAACCTGGCGCTGGGCATGGTCACGCCGCCCATGGGCGTGAACCTGTTTGCCGCCTGCGCCATCGCCCGCGTCTCGCTGGAGCAAATCGTGCGCCCGCTGCTGCCGCTGGTGGGCGTGGTGCTGGCCTGTCTGGCCATCATCACCTACGTGCCCCAGCTGTCGCTGCTGCTGCGCGACCTGGCTTATTCATAAATTGCAGGCGCCCATATGAAAACGGCCATTCTTTCCATATCAACGGCCTTGATGGGATGCATTGCATGGGCGCAGCCCGATGGCAATGAATATGCCGCGATGGATGAAGGCCTGGCCCGTATTGGCATCACGCCTGAAAAACTCAAAAAAGAAGCTACTGCAAGCCAAATGTTGCTTGCGATGAAGGCGCATATAGAAAATCAAAATCCCGATGCCTATGGCGGTGCATGGCTCGGTCAAGATGAAAGCGGCAATCCTTATCCGGTCATTGCCATCAAGCAATCGCTGCGCAAAAAACTCCGTCTTGAAAATGAAAAAGGCCTTGTCTTCGTAGAAGTCAAATTCAGCTTCAAAGAGTTGCAAGAAGTACAGCAAAAAATCACGCAAACCCTAATGCCTGCCGACTACCATCAAGCAGCAGCCCTTAGTGTTGGAATCATGGAGGAATTGAATCGAGTGAAAATCACCATCAAGCCAGATCATGAAAAAGAAGCCTTGCGCAGACTAGAAAAATTGAGACTGTCTGGCGACATCTACACGATTGTCATTGCAAACGCCAGCATAGATGGCTGATAGAAAATTGCTCTGGAAGCACCAAGGGGCTGTTGATATTCAGTATTGCGGTGGTGTTTTCGCTCAAAACTGTGCAGCCTCGAAAAGCCGCTTCGCAAACCCAGTTTCAACCGCCCCTAGCGCCGTGCCGTGAAGGATGCCTATGACAGAACACACGCGCCAAGCCTTTGCCTTTCTGCAGCCGGGCGATCCCTTTC
>JAUMYI010000192.1 GCA_030528705.1 Comamonadaceae bacterium
CGATGCGAGTAGGCGAGAAGCAGTTTTGGATGGCTGCAAGGCGCCCCATCGCGCATATCGCACAGCCATAGCCGGAGCTCTGGCGAGGCTTTGTGGGTGCCGCAGACCGCCCCAACCCGCTTTCATGCCGGCCGTGCAGAGATTTTGAACAGGCTCTCTGCGCCTCAAAACCGCACCGGCTGCTGCAGGCGCAGCAGGCGCTGCTCTATGGGCGGGTGGCTGTCGAGCCAGCGCGCCAGGCGGCCGTAAAAGTCTTCGCTGGGGGCAATCCACAGGTGCGCAACGGCCAGGCTTTCCGCGCCGCTGCCCATCAGCTCCAGATCGGCCAGGCGGCTGCCCGGCGCGCCGTGGGGCAGGTTGTGCGCGCGGATCTTGCGCAGCGCGCCGGCCAGGCCGCAGCTTTGGCGCGTCCATTCGACGGCCCGCGCATCGGCCAGGTATTCGCGCTGGCGCGAGATGCCCGCCTGCAGCGCGCAGCCAGCCAGCCAGCCCAGCAGCCCGGCATAGCGCATCAGGACACCGAACAGGCGCGCCGCCCACAAGCCCGAATGCGCCAGCGTGCGCCCATAGCCATAGACCATTTGCAGGCCAAAGACCATGGCCGCCAGTTGCATGTTCAGTGCGGTATCGCCTTCACGGATGTGGCTGAGCTCGTGCGCGACCATGCCTTGCAGCTCGTCGCGCTCCAGCTCGGCCAGTGCCTCGGCCGTGACCAGCACGGCCTGATCGCCACGCCGCCAGCCCGCGGCCAATGCATTGATCTGCGCGCTGCGCTCCAGCACCATGATGGCCGGCACAGGCATGCGCGCGGCCACGCACAGCTCCTGCACGACGTTGATGTAGACCTGCTCGCGCGGCTGGGCGGCATCGGCCATGCGCCCGCCCAGGCGCCGCGCCAAGGCCACGCCGCCGCCCTGGCGCAAATGGCTGTGCTCCAGCCACCAACCACCCAGGATCAGCAACAGCGCCATGCCCACGTTGCCCCAGAAAAAACCGCGCGGCCTGGCATCGAAATCCAGCAGCCATTGCAGCAGCCACAGCGGCAGGCTGAGCATGGCGTGCACGCCCAGCGCCACCAGCGGCAGCACCAGCCAGAAGCCCAGGCGCAGCCAGCCGCTGTGGCGGCGCGAGCGGCGTTGCTGGCGACGAAACCCCATGGCCTTTGCCCCTCCTCATCAGTCAGCGCAAGTGCTGCGCCTGCCCGGCCTGTGGATAGAGACATTCAAGATGCTCAAAACCGCACCTTGGGCGCCTGGCGCTCTTGCTCGCTGCTGGTGGATTCGAGCATGGGCAGGCTGGCAAAGCGCGCCAGCGCCGCAATCAGGCTGGAGGGCAAAGCCTGCGTGGCGTTGTTGTAGGCCAGCACCGTGTCGTTGTAGGCCTGGCGGGCAAAGCCGATGCGGTTCTCGCTGCTGGCGATTTCTTCGCTCAGGCGCCGCATTTCGCCGTCGGCCTTGAGTTCGGGGTAGTCCTCGGCCACGGCCATCAGCCGCCCCAGGCCAGCGCCCAGCGCGGCTTCCGCCCCCGCCAGCGCCTGCAGCGCGCTGCCGTCACCGGCATGGGCGCGGGCCTGCCGCGCAGCAGCGACGGCCTGGCTGCGCGCCTCGGTGACGGCCTGCAGGGTCTCGCGCTCATGCTGCATGTAGGCGCGCGCCACTTCGACCAGGTTGGGAATCAGGTCGTAGCGGCGCTTGAGCTGCACGTCGATCTGCGCGTAGGCGTTCTTGACCTCGTTGCGCAGCGCAATGAAGCGGTTGTAGGTGGCCACGGCCCAAACCAGCAGCAGGGCCAGGAGAGCGATGGTCACGATGGTGGTGCTGGACATGGCGCGGCCTCCTCAACGAATGCAATGACAGGGCTGCTGCCTGCGCACAAGGCAGGCTGCAAAAAACATGGCGCGATTATCACATGTGGATTCACATGACAATCAAATCCGATGCCTTGCATGGCCCTGTCACCCGGCATTGCGGCGGGCCAGCAGCATGCTGTCGCCGTAGCTGAAGAAGCGGTATTGCTGGGCGATGGCGTGCTGGTAGAGCGCGCGCGCGTGTTCGTAGCCGGCAAAGGCGCTGACCAGCATCATCAGCGTGCTCTTGGGCAGGTGGAAGTTGGTCAGCAGCAGATCGACGACCTGGAAGGCAAAGCCCGGGCGGATGAAGATTTGCGTCTCGCCCTCGGTCTGGCCGCTGAGCGCCCAGCTCTCCAGCGCGCGCACCGAGGTCGTGCCCACGGCCACGATGCGCCCGCCGCGGGCGCGGCAGGCGGCCATGGCCGCCAGGGTCTCGGGCGGGATGTGGTAGCGCTCGCTGTGCATGCGGTGCGCGTCCAGGTCTTCGGTCTTGACGGGCTGGAAGGTGCCGGCCCCGACGTGCAGCGTGATGGCCGCGCGCTCGATGCTGGCGGCCTGCAGCGCCGCCAGCGTGGCCTCGTCAAAGTGCAGGGCGGCCGTGGGCGCGGCCACGGCGCCGGGCTCGCGCGCAAACACGCTCTGGTAGCGCTGCGCGTCCTGCGCGGCGTGCGGATCATCGCCCTGGGCCTGCTGGCGCTCGATGTAGGGCGGCAGCGGCAGATGGCCCAGGCGCTCCATCAAATCCCAGGCGCTCTGGCCGGGCGGCGCCAGCAGGCGCAGGCGAAACAGCGGCCCTTGCTCGTCCGGGTAGCGGCCCAGCAACTGGGCATCGAAGCCGCCTTGCGCGCGCCCGCCGGCAAAGTGCAGCAGCGCGCCCACGGCGGGCTTTTTGCTCACGCGCAGGTGCACGGCCACTTCATCGCCTGGCAGCACACGCTCGACGAGGATTTCCAGCCGGCCGCCGCTGGCCTTGTGGCCGAACAGCCGCGCCTTGACGACCTTGGTGTCGTTGAACACCAGCAGGTCGCCGGCGCGCAGCAGGGCAGGCAGTTGGTGAAACACGCGATCGACCGGCGGCCAGCTGCGCCCATCGAGCAGTCGCGCTGCGCTGCGCTGCGCCGCGGGGTGGTGGGCAATGAGCTGCTCGGGCAGCGCGTAGTCGAAATCGGCCAGGGTGTAGGAAGGCATGGGCGGCAAGAGACGCCCCCATCGGGGCGCGGCGGGTGGCAAGGCCCTGCTGGGGCCATGCAAGGGCAAAGCCGCCGATTGTAGGAGCGCCGCCCAGCCAGGCGCTGCACGTGCTGCGCGCCCCATCCATGACAAAGCCCCCGCAGCCGGTGCAGGCTGCGGGGGCTTGGCGGGGCCACAGCGCAAAATGCTTCAGCGTTTGCGTTGCAGCAGCGCAATGGCCTCGCCCACGATGCCACGGCGGAACAGCAGCACGCAGACGACGAAGATCAGGCCGGTGACGATGGTCACCGACTCGCCCAGCGAGCGGAACCATTCGATGTGGGTCAGCGAGGCGATCCACTCGCCCCATTCGCCGACCTTGTTCTCGATGGCCACGACCACCACCGCGCCCACCAAGGGGCCGAGCATGGTGCCCATGCCGCCCACCAGCGTCATCAGCACGGCATGGCCGGACATGGCCCAGTGCACGTCAGTCAGCGTGGCAAAGCCCAGCACCAAGGTCTTGAGCGCGCCGGCCAGGCCCGAGAGCGCGGCCGAGAGCACGAACACCAGCAGCTTGAAGCGGTTGGTGTCGTAGCCCAGCGAGATGGCGCGCGGCTCGTTCTCCTTGATGCCGTGCAGCACGTGGCCAAAGGGCGAGTGCACGATGCGCATGATGAACAAGAAGGCCACGGCCACGATGGCCAGGGTGACGTAGTACATGCTCAGGTCGCTGCTCAGGTCGAGCACGCCCAGCAGCTTGCCGCGCGGCACGCCCTGCAGGCCGTCCTCGCCGCCGGTGAACTTGGCCTGCAGCCACACGAAGTACAGCATCTGCGCCAGCGCCAGCGTGATCATCGTGAAGTAAATGCCCTGGCGCTTGATGGCCAGATAGCCCATGACCAGGCCCAGCAGCGCGCCAAAGGCCGTGCCCAGCAGCAGGCCCAGCTCGGGCGGCACGCCCCAGACCTTGAGCGAGTGGCCGGTGATGTAGGCCGCGCCGCCCAGAAAGGCCGCGTGGCCAAACGAGAGCATGCCTGTGTAGCCAAACAGCAGATTGAAGGAGCAGGCAAACAGCGCGAAGCAAAACAGCTTCATCATGAAGATCGGATAGGCGCCGATGTGGGGCGCGGCAATCAGCGCCAGCAGCAGTGCCGCATAGCCGGCGGCAACAAATGTCTTGTTCATAGTCTTGATTCCCGCCTTGTCATTGTTCCTTGCCAAACAAACCGGCAGGGCGCACCAACAGCACGATGGCCATGATGACGAACACCACCGTGGACGAGGCCTCGGGATAGAACACACGGGTCAGGCCCTCGACCACCCCCAGCAGCAAGCCGGTGACGATGGAGCCC
>JAUMYI010000193.1 GCA_030528705.1 Comamonadaceae bacterium
ATTACACGGTTTTGGGGCCAGCGCGGGGGAGCGCAAAGTGCATCACACGCTCTAGCGCGTGTTATGAACACCCCGCCTGCACGCCCAGGCACGGCTATAGAATCGATAACCATTCTTATTGCCTGGAAAAAGCTCCTGCATGCGCAGCCTGCCTCCTGCCTCATCCACCCTCAGCGCCCATGCGGCGCTGACAGCCTTTGGCCAGCATTACGAAGGGCTGGTGCGCTTTTTGCAGCGCCGCACCGGCTGCGCCGACACCGCCCGCGAGCTGGCGCACGAAACCTGGCTGCGCCTGATCGCGCATACCAGCGAACATCCGGAGAAGCCAGCCGACCTCACCTCAACCACCCCTGCCCCAACCTGCCCTGCCCCCAGCCGGGCGCCCCCCTGCGACGCCGCCCGAGCAGACGGGCACGACCCCGCACGCGCCTACATCTACACCGTCGCCGCGCGGCTTGCGCTCAACCGCCTGCGCGACCAGGGCCGCCAACAACACCTGCTCGACGCTGCCTGCCATACCGCCCTGCACAGCGCGCCTCAGCCCGGCCCCGCACATGTCCACTCCATGCGACAGGCCTTGGCCGCCATTGAGCAGCATTTGGGCCAACTCCCGCCACGCCAGCGCCAAGTCCTGCTGGCGCACCGGCTGGATGGAGTCCCCCAGGCCGAGCTGGCCCAGCGCCACGGCGTATCGGTCAAAACCATTGAGCGCGACATCGCCGCGGGCATGGACGCCCTCGAAGCCGCCCTCTACCAATGGCGCGGCGAAGCGCCCCAGCCCCAGCGCGGCGCGCTGCACCACAAAGCCCACCCTGCCCCCTCCCGCCGCAACGCAGGGCGGCGCAGAGCACTCTCCGCCCTGCTGGGGCTGGGCACGCTGGGGGGCTTCGCCCTAGCCATGCTGCGCTGGCTGCCGCCCCGCCACCACCCGCCGGGCGCACTGCAATGGTCGCTGGCGCTCGACAGCGGCATTGGCGAAATCAAGCGCCAACTCTTGCCCGACGGCAGCCACATCACCCTGGACGCCGCCAGCGCCCTGCGGCTGCGCTATTTCGACGGTGCGCGCCAGGCCGAACTCACCCAAGGCGCCGCCCTTTTCGCCATCGCAGCCGACGCCCGCCGCCCCTTTACCGTCCACACCCGCCTGGCGCACATCACCGTCGTCGGCACGCGCTTTGGCGTCGATTGGCAAGGCACGCCCGCCGCGCCGCAACTGCGCATCGCCGTGCAAAGCGGGCAAGTGCGCGTGCAAGCCCAGCCCGCCACTGGCTTGCCCCAACCCGCCCCGCTACTGCTGGGCGCGGGCCAGCAAGTCACCCTCGACGGCCAAGGCCGCGCCACCCAAACCCCACTGCTGCACAGCGAGGACGCCGCCACCTGGCAAAACGGCTGGCTGCTGTTCCAAAACGAGCCGCTAGGCGCCGCCGTCGAGCGCCTGCTGCGCTACCACCGCGTCCCCATCCGCGTCGCCCCCGAAGCCGCCGCCCTGCCCGTGCTCGGGCGCGTGCGCATTTCCCATGCCCGCCAATGGCTGCACTTGCTGCCCCAAACCCTGCCCGTGCGCGTGAGGCAAAGCCAAGATGGCAGCATCGATATCACCGCCCGCCTCCATTGAAGCGCGCAGCGCAGGCCGGATGCGCCCGAGATGCAATACCTGCCCAAAGCCCCGGCATGGCGGCCCAGCAGTCGATCCAAATAAAACCAATCAAAGGAAAATAGAAACCAATACTACCATGCCGAAAAATGGTATTTTTATTTCTTTTGATTTGCAAAAAAATGAATTGGAAGCGCCAACAAGGGCTTGCACACAAAAAATTTGCAACAAGACTGAGGGATAAGCCGCGCTGGGGTGTTGTAGCTCCTGGAGCCTGTTCAAAGTTTTGGCCAACGCCCGGCGTGCAGCGGCTTTGAGCAAGCGCCTGGCAGAGTCCCACCCCAAAAAGCCGGTTCAAAGCCTTGGCGCAAGCGGGCGGCGCAAAGTGGGCGAAGTTGCGGGACGCACAGCGCCGCAAACCGCCCGCCGCGCCGCCATGCGCGCCGAACCGCCCTGGAGATGCCCTCTGCCACCCGTCCGGCATTGCGCCGCCTGCCACTTTTCTTGAGAGAGAACACATGCACCTTCAGCCCCGCCACCCCGCCGCCGCGCCAACCGCCGCCCAGCCCGGGCAGCGCCCATCGACAACCAGCCACCATCCCGTCTGGCATCCACTGGCCTGCGCGGCTGCGCTGTGCCTGGCCTCGGCCCTGCCCGCCGTCCCCGCTTGCGCCCAAGCTGCGGTGCAGGCTCAAACCCAAGAGCAGAGCAGCAGCAGCGCCATGCACGCCCCCGTCCGCTACCAGTTGCCCGCCCAGCCGCTGGCGCAAAGCCTGGCTGCACTGGCAGTGCAGGCCGGATTGCAATTGGTGGCCGACCCGGCCCGCATCGGCCAGCGCCAGGCTCCAGCCGTGCCGCCCACGGCAGAGTTGCAACACGCCCTGCGCACGCTGCTGGCAGGCTCCGGCCTGAGCGCCCGCGTGCAAGGGCAAACGCTGGTTGTCACGCCTGCACCTGCACTCCCGGATGCCCAAACAGGCAATGCGCAAACCCTGCCCGCCGTCACCGTCACCGCCGCGCCGGATGTGAGCGGCACCACCGAAGGCACCCGCTCCTTCACCACCCGCGCCATGTCCAGCGCCACCGGGCTGGCGCTGTCGCCGCGCCAGACGCCGCAGTCGGTCAGCGTCATCACGCGCGAGCGCATCGAGGCGCAGGGCATGAGCACTTTGGGCGATGCCGTGGCGGCCACGCCGGGCGTCCATACCGCGCCGTATGACGGGCGCGGCGAGGAGTTCAGCGCGCGCGGCTTCGTCATCCGCAACATTCAGGTGGACGGCATTTCCATGCCGTGGGAGGAAGGCTGGGATTCGGGCGAGACCCGCAGCGCCCTGGCCATGTACGACCGGGTGGAAGTGGTGCGCGGCGCGGCGGGCCTGCTGACGGGCGCGGGCGAGCCGGCGGCCAGCATCAACCTGGTGCGCAAGCGCGCCGATTCGGACGTGTTCACCGGCCAGGCGCGCGGCGAGCTGGGTTCCTGGCGGCACCGCGGCGGCATGGCGGACGTGTCCGCCCCGCTCAACGCCAGCCGCAGCGTGCGCGCCCGCGTGGTGGCGCAGGCCACCAGCCGCGACACCTTCATTGACCGCGAGCATTTCAGCAGCAGCCTGCTCTATGGCACGGTGGAGGCCGATCTTTCTGGCGCCACCCGCCTGACCGTGGGCGCAGACTGGCAGCGCAACCGCCCGCAACGCATTTCCTGGGGCGGGCTGATCCCGTGGTACAGCGACGGCAGCCGCATCGACTGGCCGCGCGGCTACAGCCTGGCGCCCAACTGGTCGCAATGGCATTCCGCGCAACACACCGCGTTCGCCAGGCTCAGCCACCAGCTCAACAGCCGCTGGACGCTGGCGGCCGACGTGCAAGCCAGCCGCCACACGGCCAACGCCAGGCTGCTGTGGGCCGATGGCCTGCCCGAGCGCGCCACCGGCCTGGGGCTGGAGACCGAGCGCAACCAGTACGACGCCAAGCGCCGCCAGAGCGACCTGAGCCTGCGCGTGCACGGCGGCTTCGACGCCTGGGGGCGGCAGCATGAGGTCACGGCGGGCATCTCCAGCGCGCGGCAAAAGCTCACCGGCGCGCGCACCACGCCGGGCGAGCCCCTGCCGCTGGGCGACATCTGGCGCTTTGATGGCGAGCACCCCGCGCCCGATCCAACCAATGGCATCGAGCCGCTGCGCCACGAAACCACGCGCCAGCGCGCCATCCACGCCGCCGCCCGCCTGCACCTGGCCGAGCCGCTCAAGCTCATCGCCGGCGCGCGCCTGACGCGCTGGGAGCGCCAGGGCGAGGACACCACCTTCGAGCCCGCCTTCCGCCAGCGCCACAGCGCGGTGATGACGCCCTACATCGGCGCGGTGTACGACTTGGGTGGCAGCTACTCGGCCTACGCCAGCGCCACGCGCATCTTCAACCCACAGAAAAAACGCGACCGCCACGGCGGCTACCTCGACCCGCTCAAGGGCCAGAACCTGGAAGCGGGCCTGAAGGCCGAATGGCTGGACGGCCAGCTCAACGGCAGCCTGGCCGTCTTCCAGACCACGCAAGACAACTTCGGCGTGGAAGACGGCAACCTGCGCGTGCCCGGCGCGCTTGACGAGCCAGCCTGGCGCGCCGCCAAGGGCGTGAAAACGCGCGGCTACGAGCTGGAGCTGGCCGGCCGCCTGGCCCCCGGCTGGGACGTGGGCCTGGGCTGGACGCAGTTCAGCAGCAAGGACGCCCACGGCCAGCGCGTGGGCACCACCCGCCCCGGCCGCATGCTCAAGCTGCACACCCAAT
>JAUMYI010000194.1 GCA_030528705.1 Comamonadaceae bacterium
CAATCACTTGGCTTTGTATTTGGCGGAGACGGAGGGATTCGAACCCTCGATGCAGCTCATCACCGCATACTCCCTTAGCAGGGGAGCACCTTCGGCCTCTCGGTCACGTCTCCGCAAAGCGTGCGATTATGCCTGATTTTTTCGCCCGCTTTGGCAAGTTGTGGGCTTTTTCCCTTACTTTTCGTCGTTGCGCTTGGGCACTTCGATGCTGACCTCGCCGTCCAGGCCGAAGGCGGTGTGCAGGCTGCGCACGGCCAGTTCGACGTATTTCTCGTCAATGACCACCGAGGTCTTGATTTCCGAGGTCGAGATCATCTGGATGTTGATGCCTTCCTGACTGAGGGCGCGGAACATGGTGCTGGCCACGCCGGCGTGGCTTTTCATGCCGATGCCGACGATGCTGACCTTGCTGATCTGATTGTTGCCGTCGATGCTGGCGCCCTGGTTCAGGCTGGGCAGGACTTTTTCGTTGAGCACCTTGACGGCGCGGTCGTAGTCGGCGCGGCTGACGGTGAAGCTGAAGTCGGTCTTGCCGTCCTTGCTGAGGTTCTGGATGATGACGTCGACCTCGATGCCAGCGTCGGCCACGGCCCCGAGGATGGCATAGGCGATGCCAGGCGTGTCGGGCACGCCCAGCACCGAGATCTTGGCTTCGTCGCGGGTGAAGGCAATGCCTGAAACGACTGCTTTTTCCATTTTTTCGTCCTCTTCGAAAGTGATCAGTGTGCCCGAGGCGGCTTCCTCTGCCAGGTCGATGTCCCAGGGGGTGAAGCTCGAGAGCACGCGCAGCGGCACGCGGTATTTGCCGGCAAATTCCACGGAGCGGATTTGCAGCACCTTGGAGCCCAGGCTGGCCAGTTCGAGCATTTCCTCGAAGCTGATGGTCTTCAGGCGCTGGGCGTTGGGCACGACGCGCGGGTCGGTGGTGTAGACGCCGTCAACATCGGTGTAGATCAGGCATTCATCGGCCTTGATGGCGGCGGCAATGGCCACGGCAGAGGTGTCCGAGCCGCCCCGCCCCAGGGTGGTGATGTGGCCTTGCTCGTCGATGCCCTGAAAGCCGGTGACGATGACCACGCGGCCGGCGTCGAGCTCTTTGCGGATGCGCGTGCTTTCGATGGACTCGATGCGCGCCTTCATGTAGGCGCTGTTGGTGCGCACCGGCACCTGCCAGCCGGTGAAGCTGATGGCCGGCTGGCCTTCGGCCTGCAGCGCGATGGCCAGCAGCGCGGAGGAGGCCTGCTCGCCCGTTGCGGCCAGCGCGTCAAGCTCACGGCAGGTCTGCACGCTGCGCTCGGCCGGTTCGAGCTCAGCGGCCAGGGCCAGCAGGCGGTTGGTCTCGCCGCTCATGGCGCTGGGCACGACGACCACCTGGTGGCCAGCCTCCACCCACTTGACGATGCGTTTGGCCACATTGCGGATGCGCTCGGTGGTCCCCATCGAGGTGCCGCCGTATTTATGAACAATCAGTGCCATCTTCGTACATGAATGAAATGCAATGCTGCGCCGCCGCAGCATGGGCGCGCCGCCCTGCGGCGGGCTGCCCGCGCAAAGCCGGCTATTCTATCCACAGCAGGTGCTCGCCCTGGCGCAGCACACGGCCGCGCCCCAGCCGCAGGTCGATGGCATGGCCGCGCGTGCTGCAGGCCATGATCTGGCGCTGCAGCTCTTGCAACTGCGCGGCGCTGGCCACGGTGGCGTGGCTGTGCCACAGCCAGTGGCGCAGCGCATTGGCCTGGCGCCCGGCGCTCAGTTGCTGCAACGCGCCGATGGCAGGCGGCACGCCCATTTGCCGCAGGTCCTGCTCGGCCAGTTCCTGCAGGATTTGCTGGGCCTGCGCCGCATGGGCGCTGCTGCGCGCAAAGGTCTGGCGAAAGCTTGGGAAGGCCTGCTCCAACACGGGCAGCAGCTGCTGGCGGATGCGGTTGCGGGTGTAGCGCGCATCGGTGTTGCTGGGATCCTCGACCCAGCCCTGCCCCTGGGCCTGCAGCCAGTGGCGCAGTTGCACGCCGGGCACGGCCAGCAGCGGCCGGTGCCAGCGCAGGCCCTGGCGCTGCCAGCTGGCGGGCATGGCCGCCAGGCCGGGCAGGCCGGCGCCGCGGCTCAGGGCCAGCAGCAGGGTTTCGACCTGATCGTCGGCGTGGTGCGCCAGTGCGATGTCCGGCTGCGACCAGTCCCGCCGCAGGCGCAGTGCCGCCGCGCCGCGCGCCAATGCGGCATAGCGCGCCTGGCGCGCGGCGTCTTCGGGGCTTTGGCCGCTGTCAGGGCGTGCGTTGCAATGCTCGATCTGCAGGGCGATGCCGTGCCGCGCGCAAAAGTCGCGGCAGAAGCTGGCAAAGTCATCGGCGGCCTGTTGCAGCCCGTGGTGTACGTGAATGGCCGCCACTTGCTGGGGCCAGCGCCGCCAGCAGGCCAGCAGCAAGGCGGTGGAGTCGGCGCCGCCGCTGAAGGCCACGGCCAGCGGCAGCCTGGGGACGAAGTGCGCCAGGGCCTGCTCCAATGCCTGCGTGGCCCGTGCGGCCGGCACTGCGCCGCCGCCATCGGCGTGCTGCATGGCATCGGCCGCCTGGCCTGCCCCGCCCGGCGATGGCTTGGCGCTATGCCCCATCCAATGCCTCACCCAAGCCCCATTACGGAGCTTCAGCGCCGGGTCTTGGCGGCCGTTTCATTGAACTTGCCGTAGTGCATGATGCGCTGGTAGCGGCGCTCCAGCAGGGCCTTGAGCGGCAGCTCGCGCAGCGTGCCCAATGCCGCCAGCAGCTCGCGCTTGAGCTGGTAGGCCATCTGCTTGTGGTCGCGGTGTGCGCCGCCGGCCGGCTCGTCGACCACGGTGTCGATCAGCCCCAGGCTCTGCAGGCGCGGCGCGGTGATGCCCAGCGCCTGCGCGGCTTCTTCAGCTTTCTCGCCGGTCTTCCACAGGATGGAGGCGCAGCCCTCGGGGCTGATGACCGAGTAGACCGAGTACTGCAGCATGATGACGCTATCGGCCACGCTGATGGCCAGCGCGCCGCCGGAGCCGCCCTCGCCGATGATGGTGCTGATGATGGGGGTTTGCAGCTGGGCCATCTCGAAGATGTTGCGGCCGATGGCCTCGGACTGGTTGCGCTCCTCGGCGTCGATGCCGGGGTAGGCGCCGGGGGTGTCGACGAAGGTGAAGACGGGCAGGCGGAATTTCTCCGCCAGCTGCATCAGCCGCAACGCCTTGCGGTAGCCCTCGGGCTTGGTCATGCCGAAGTTGCGGCGCGCGCGCTCCTTGGTGTCGCGGCCCTTCTGGTGGCCCAGCACCACGCAGGGCTGCTCGTCCAGGCGCGCCAGACCGCCAACGATGGAGGCGTCCTCGGCGAAGTGGCGATCGCCGTGCAGCTCGGTGAAGTCGGTGAAGATCTCGCGCACGTAGTCCAGCGTGTAGGGCCGGTCGGGGTGGCGCGCGACCTTGGTGGTCTGCCAGGGCGAGAGGTTCTTGAAGATGTCGCGCGTGAGCTGCTGGCTCTTGCGGGTCAGCTGCTCGATTTCGCTGCTGAGGTTGACCGATTCATTGCCTTCGTTGAGCAGGCGCAGCTCGTCGATGCGCTGTTCCAGATCGGCAATGGGTTGTTCGAAATCGAGGTAGTTCTTCTTGGCCATGGTCGAGAAAAGGCGAGTGCGGGCAATGCCAGCCGTAGGGCAGTAGCCCGGCCAGGCAAAGCCGGCGCGCAACGCTGTGGCGCGCGCCGGCAAAGGCGTTCAATTGTAGGGCGGTAGGGCGCGGTGGGCGCGCGCATCACGGCGCGGCTTTTTCCCAGGTCGTGCCCTGGGCCGAGTCCTTGAGCACGATGCCCTGGGCCAGCAACTGCGCGCGCAGCGCATCGGCGCGGGCAAAGTCGCGCGCGGCCTTGGCGGCGGCACGCTCGGCGATCAAGGCCTCGATGGCGGCCGCGTCCACGTCATCAACACCGCCTTGCAAAAATTGCTGCGGCGGGCGCTGCAAAATGCCCAGCACGGCGCCCAGGGCGCGCAGCAGGCCGGCCAACTGCGCATCCTGGCTGCGGTTGACCTCGCCGGCCAGCTCGAACAGCACGGCCACGGCCTCGGGCGTGCCAAAGTCCTCGTCCATCGCCGCCTTGAAACGCGCGGCCAGCGGTTGCGCCCAGTCGATTTCCACTGCTGCCGGCGGCACGGCATCCAGCGCGGTGTACAGGCGCTTGAGCGCGGCGCGGGCGTCCCTCAGATGCGCGTCGCTGTAGTTCAGCGGGCTGCGGTAGTGCGCACGCAGGATGAAGAAGCGGATGGTTTCGGCGTCAAAGGCCTTGAGCACGTCACGGATGGTGAAGAAGTTGCCCAGGCTTTTGGACATTTTCTCGTTGTCCACATTGA
>JAUMYI010000195.1:0-2499 GCA_030528705.1 Comamonadaceae bacterium
AACCCGAGGCCAAGCCTGAGAGCAAACCCGAGGCCAAGCCAGCCGAGAGCAAGCCAGCGCGCCCCACCCAAGTGGCCGTGGCCACGCCGCCGCCAGCGCCGGCGGCCAAGCCTGCTGCTGCCCGTGACGAGGCCGCGCGCGCGCGCGCCTTGCTCGAAGGCAAACCCGTGGCCACGACCACGCCGGCCGGGCGCTCGGACGAAGGGCGCTTCATCGTGCAGATCGGCGCGTTCTCCGACGATGCCAAGGTGCGCGAGATCCGCCAGAAGCTCCAGGGCATGGGGCTGCGCACCTACACGCAAGTGGTGCAGACCGGCGCCGGGCGGGCCACGCGCGTGCGCGTCGGGCCGTTTGCCAGCCGCGCCGAGGCCGACCGCGCGGCCGAGCGCGTGCGCGGCGCCAGCTTGCCGGCGGCCATCGTCTCGATGTGAGCTGCGCCCATGCCCATGCGCGTGCAACATCTCACAGGCTGCGCGGCCGCTGGCCGTGGTCGCCGCGCCTGAACATGGCCGCCTGAGATGACGCTCAACGGCTTCGACCTGATTTTTCTGATGCTGGCCTTCGTCTCCGTGGCCGTGGGCATTTGGCGCGGCTTCGTCTTCGAAAGCCTGGCCGTGCTGGGCTGGGGCCTGGGGGCCTTCGTGGCCATGCGCCTGGGGCCCGAGCTGGGCCAGTGGCTGCCGGGCCAGTCGCTGGGCGCGCCGGCGCGGCGCGTGCTTGGCATGCTGGCGCTGTTCATTGCCGCAGTCTTCACCTCGTCCATTCTGGCCACCATGGCGCGGCGCTCGATCAAGGCCCTGGGCATGCGCGCGGCCGATCGCTTCGTTGGCGCGCTGTTTGGCGCCTTGCGCATCGCACTGCTGGGCGTGCTGCTGGCGGTGGTGGTGCATGCCCTGCGCTGGCAGGCGCAGCCGTGGTGGAGCGGCTCGGCCGTGGGGCCGGTGCTCGATGCGGCCCGGCTGGAGTTGGCCAGGCTGCTGCCCGACTGGAGCATTTTGCAAAGCCCCGAGCCGCTGGAGTTGCCCGCTGTGCCGCTGTTGCCGCCTGGCGCTGCCGTCGATGCCCTGGGCCGGGCCCGTGACAGCGCGGCGCCGTGACAGGCCCTGCCGCAGCTCCAGCCGCTGCCGCCGGCCATGCAGAGATTTTGAACAGCTTCTCACTCCCCCCACTTGAATACGACTGCTAGATAGGATTTACAGCCATGTGTGGAATCGTCGGCGTGGTCGGCCGCACCCCGGTCAACCAATTGATTTATGACGCGCTGCTGCTGTTGCAGCACCGTGGCCAGGATGCGGCGGGCATCGTCACGCAGCTCGATCGCAAATTCTTCATGCACAAGGCCAAGGGCATGGTGCGCGACGTGTTTCGCACGCGCAACATGCGCGCGCTGCCGGGCAATGCCGGCCTGGGCCAGGTGCGCTACCCCACGGCCGGCGACGCCAACAGCGAGGAGGAGGCCCAGCCGTTCTACGTGAACGCGCCGTTCGGCATCGTCATGGTGCACAACGGCAACATCACCAACGCCAAGGCGCTGCGCCGCGAGCTGTTCGACACCGACCACCGCCACACCAATACCACCAGCGACTCGGAGGTGCTGCTCAACGTGCTGGCGCATGAGCTGGGGCGCGCTACCGGGGGAGGGCAGCTCTGCGCCGATTGCGTGTTCGAGGCCGTGCGCGCCGTGCACCGGCGCGTGCGCGGCTCGTATGCGGTCATTGCCATGATCGCCGGGCACGGCATGCTGGCCTTTCGCGACCCGCACGGCATCCGCCCGCTGTGCCTGAGCCGCCCCAGCGAGGACGGCAGCGTCATGCTGGCCAGCGAATCCGTGGCGCTGGAGGGTACGGGCCATGCGCTGGAGCGCGACATCCGCCCGGGCGAGGCGGTGTTCATCGGCTTCGATGGCAGCTTCAGCAGCGCGCTGTGCGTCGAGCCCGGCCAGGCCGTGCATGCGCCGTGCATTTTTGAGTACATCTATCTGGCGCGGCCAGACTCGGTGCTGGACGGCATCTCCGTGTACCGCGCGCGCCTGAACCTGGGCGAGACCTTGGCCAAGCGCGTGCTGTCCATGGTGCCGCCCAAGGACATCGACGTGGTCATCCCCATCCCCGAGTCCAGCCGCCCCAGCGCCATGCAGTTGGCCGAGCTGATCGGCAAGCCCTACCGCGAAGGCTTCGTGAAGAACCGCTACGTGGGCCGCACCTTCATCATGCCCGGCCAGAGCGTGCGCAAGAAATCCGTGCGGCAAAAGCTCAATGCCATCGCCAGCGAGTTCGAAGGCCGCAACGTGCTGCTGGTGGACGACTCCATCGTGCGCGGCACGACCTCCAAAGAGATCGTGCAAATGGCGCGCGAGGCCGGGGCGCGCAAGGTCTATCTGGCCAGCGCCGCGCCGCCGGTGCGCTTTCCCAACGTGTACGGCATCGACATGCCCACGCGCGAGGAGCTGGTCGCGCATGGCCGCGACATCGAGCAAATCCGCCAGCTCATCGGCTGCGA
>JAUMYI010000195.1:2599-4342 GCA_030528705.1 Comamonadaceae bacterium
AGCTGGTCGCGCATGGCCGCGACATCGAGCAAATCCGCCAGCTCATCGGCTGCGACGCCTTGATCTACCAGGATGTAGAGGGCATGCGCCGCGCGGTTGGCGCGCTCAGCAGCGCGCTGAGCGACTTCGATGCCTCGTGCTTTGATGGACGCTACATCACCGGCGACGTCACGCCCGATTCCATCGATGCCCTCAACCAGGGCCGCAACCCGGCCCAGGTGCAAGACGAGGAGGCGCCAGGCTCGCGCCTGACGCTGCCCAACGCGCAGCACGAGTAAAGCGCGCGCCGCGCCTGCTGCCCGGGCCTGCGCGGGCGGAGGGCGGAAGGGCGGCGCAGGCGCAACAAAAAACCGCGCCAAGGCGCGGTTTGATGGGGCTGGGCCACAGGCTCAAAGCTGCGCCAGATGCAGGATTTCCTGCCCCATCAGCACGCACTGGCCACCCTTGGTGTAGTAGCTCAGGCGCATGCGGTACTCGCCCTTGTAGACGAAGCCCATGACCTCCAACACCTCAAAGCGCTGCTTGCGGTTGGCAGGGTTGGCGCGCGCGGGCAGGGCCTTGACGCTGCTGGCGTCCACCTCGGCGCGCTCGTCGCCCTCGCTGTGAAACGCCAGCAGCTTGCGCGCCTGCGCCACGGCCTCGTCCTTGCAGGCCGGGGGCTGGGCGGTTGCCGCCAGCGCCGGGCTGGCCAGCGCGGCCAGCAGCGCGGGCAGGAAAAGGCGGGGGGTGGGGTGTTTCATGGCAGGGCTTCCAAACAGGGGGTCAATCGTCCACGGCCAGCATCACGTTCGAGGCTTTGATGACGCCAAAGGCCTGCGCGCCTTCCTTCAAGCCCAGCGCCTGGGCCGAGTGCGTGGTGATGGTCGAGACCACTTGCAGGCCAGGGGCCAGCTCCAGCGTCACCTCGGTGGTGACGGGGCCTTGGTGGATGGCCACGACCTTGCCGGGCAGTACGTTGCGTGCGCTGATTTTCATGCGGGTGTCCTCTGTAGGGTGTGTTGCAAAAGCGGCCATTGTGCCAGGGCCTTGCCCCCGTTTGGGCAGCAGGGCTTTGCGCCGCTCAGCAAGAGGGGGCGTGCTGCGCCGCCAGCCACTGTGCATGGCCGCGGGCGCGCAGCTGGCAGGCTGGGCAGTGGCCGCAGCCGTAGCCCCAGTTGTGCAATGTCTGGCGCTGGCCCAGGTAGCAGGTGTGGGAATGCAGCCGGATCAGCTCCACCAGCGCATCGCCGCCCAGCGCCTGCGCCAGGGCCCAGGTCTGGGCCTTGTCGCGCCACATCAGCGGCGTGGCCAGGCTCAAGGGCCGGTCGATGCCCAGGCTGAGCGCCACCTGCAGCGCCTTGAGGGTGTTGTCGCGGCAATCGGGGTAGCCGGAGTAGTCCGTTTCGGACACGCCGCACACCAGCACCTGCAAATCGCGCCGGTAGGCCAGGGCCGCGGCCAGCGTCAGAAACAGCAGATTGCGCCCGGGCACGAAGGTGTTGGGCAGGCCATCGGCCTGCATGGCGATGGCCACCTCCTCGGTCATGGCGCTGCTGCCCAGTTGCGCCAGCGCATCGACTTTGAGCAGGTGGTCGGGGCCAAGCGCGGCCTGCCAGGCCGGGCGCAGTGCGGCCATGCCCTCGCGCAGCCGCTGGCGGCATTCGAGCTCGACGCGGTGGCGCTGGCCGTAGAGCGTGTTATGCACTTTGCGCCCCCCGCGAGAGCGCCCCGGCGTGTGCAGTGCAAGGCGCCGTTGCCGCCGCA
>JAUMYI010000196.1 GCA_030528705.1 Comamonadaceae bacterium
GAAGCGGATTGGGGCAGTTCGCTTTGCGCCTCGCAGCCCATCCCAAACCGCTTCTTGCCCACGCACCCCCAGTCTTTGAGCAGGCTCCATGCACAGAGATGTTCATGGAGTGAAACCCCTGCTGAAATGTCAATTAATCGCAAAATAATTTAAAAAAATTGCAAACTACGGCCTTGCCACACTTCGTGGCCTGCAGGCATGTGCAATGTGATGGCGGCAGGCTGGCGAATGGGGCAGTGTGAGAGCCTGTTCAAAGTTTCTGCACGGCGGTGGGCACAACCAAGGGAAGGTCTGCACAAATTACAGCCTTGCGTGCATTGGCGGATTCGGACGGTTTGCGGCGTTGCAAAGCTTCGCCATCGCTCCAGCCGTGGCTGCCAGAGGTGTACAAGGCGGCGCCTTGAAGCCCATCTCCCAAACCGCTTGCTGCCCATCCGCGCCGAGACTTTGAACAGGCTTTGAGTACCGCATGCTGTGTGCTGCGGACATTCAAGGTTTGGGAAAAGAGTGTGCTGTCATGTTGTATCTGGGAATTGATGTGGCCGATGTCGGGCTCGATTGCTGTGCCGTACACCATGTGCCTGGCCAGGCCGAACAACGCCCCAAGGCGGTGAATGGTCAAGTGGGCGGGGCCGATCACCTGCTGGGCTGGTTGCGCCAGAATTGGCCAGCCATGGCTTTCAGCAAAATGCATGTCACCCTGTCTGGAGAGGCCAGGGCCCATGAAGCCATTGAGTTGGCCTTGCGCGTCGCAGGAGTGCGCGTGGCCCGTGTCGATCAGCAAAAAGCCCGTTTGTTTGCCCGCACGGTGCTGGGCATCCGCTGCCCGCGCGAGCGCATTGACAGCCACGTGCTGGCGCTGTACGGCCTGCACACGCAGGCTTGGCGGGCGGCCCTGGCCATGCCTGCGCCTCTGGCGGCCTGAACAAGCGCCTGCACGCAACCCTGCGCCGCTGCGGTTCGTGCAGGCTTTCCCTGGGGGAAATGGCTTACTGTGCCTTGGCCGCCTCGATCTGGATGATGATCTTCACTTCCTTGGCGGCGCCGTACTGGGTGGCGTAGTTCAGGCCCCAGCGGGTGCGGTCGATGCTGAATTCGAAGTCCCCGCCGCAGGTCTCGCGGCCTTGCAGCATGCGGTTGGCATAGCAGTTGAACTTCTCGGCCTCGATGGTCACCGGGTGGGTCTGGCCCAGCAGGGTGAGCTGGCCGTGGATTTCGTCGATTTTCCCGTTCTCTTCAAAGACGAAGCGTTCACTGACGAAGCGCGCCGTGGCGAATTGCTCGGCGTTGAAAATGTCGGCCGATTGCAGGTGTTTGTCAAAGCCGGGCGTGCCGGTGCTGATGGAGCGCATGTCCACGCTGATGTCGGCCTGACCGGTCTTGGCGTCACGGTCGAATTCAATGCTGCCTTGCACTTTGTCGAAGCGGCCACGGTTGGTGGAGGTGCCGTTGTGGTCGATCTCGAAAGTCACGAAGGTGTGGTTGGGGTCGATGGTGTAGCTGGCTGCCTGGGCCGGTGTTGTCATGGACAGCGCGGCGGCGGCGCTGGCTGCTGCGAGTGCGATGGAACGCATGGGGGAAATCTCCTCTGTTAGGGGTGAAAAACGGTCATGCAGGGGTTGCTGGTATTCAGTGCTGCCGTGGTGTTTTCGGGCAGAAACGCAGCGGCTGCGGCTTGTGCTTCGCAAAAAGACTTGCTGCGCACAATCCCAGTCTCAGCATGGGCGAGTGTATGCATGCCCCCTCTGGGGGGCTTATTGCACAGGGGCCAGGCCTTGGATGGCCAGCTGGAATTGCACGCGCACTGGATTGGCGACCAAAGAGGTGTCGCTCCATTCTCCTGAGCCGACTTGATAGGGCAGGCGCTCGATGGTGAAGTTGCCTCGGGCCACGGAGTGGCCGTTGGCCGCCTCCAGGCGCACCGGCACTTGCACAGGGTGGCTGACGTTCTTGATGGTCAGCGTGCCATTGGCTTGGTACTCGTTCTGTCCGGTCGATTGCAGTTGGCTGAGTACGAAGCTGGCTTTGGGGAATGCTGCGGTGTTGAACCAGGCTGGCTTGCGCAGCTCTTCGTCGGTTTGTGCATCGCCCAGCGTGGCGCTGGCGGTGTCCACATCAAGGCGCAGGCGGCTGGCGGGCAAGTCGTCGAGCTTGAGCGCGATGTCGCCCTCAAAGGCCTTGAAGTGTCCGGTCACGGGCACGCCCAATTGCTCGAAAGTGAATGCGATGCGGCTGTGCTGGGCCAGCAGGCTTTGCTGCGCCCAGGCAGCTGGCGCCAGGCTGCAGCCCAGTGCCACGGTGGCCAGTGCAAGGATTTTGGTCATACGGGTAACTCCTCTGAGGAAAAAAACGCTGTGTTGGAAATGCCGCGTCTGTCTTGTGGCAGGCCGTGGTGGAGCGGCGAGGCGGCCGTGTTCAGGAAGAAGCTTTTCCTGGCCACATGCGCCTGAGCAGGCCATCACGGTCAATGAATTGGTGCTTGAGGGCGGCCAATACGTGCAGGCTGGCCAGGCCGATCAGGGCAAACGCCGACCATTGATGCCAAGGCTTGATGCGCTGCGCCAGTTGCGGGTCGGCGGCGATCCAATCGGGCAGCGGCAACTGGCCGAACAGCACGATGGGAAAGCCCGCCGCCGAACTGTAGGCCCAGCCCAGTAAGGGCACGGCAAAGAACAGCAGATACAGCGCATGGTGCACGCCGTGGTGGGCCAGCCGCTGCCAGCCTGGCATGCGCTGCAGCATCTGCTGCGGCAGGGCCGGTGGGCGCCACAGCAGGCGCACCAGCAGGCGCAGGGCGGACAGCGCCAGAATCACCACGCCGGCCCATTTGTGCCAGTTGAAGAGCTTGAGCTTTTGCGGTGAAAAAGGCAGCTGCACCATGTACAGGCCCAGGCTGAATACGGCCACGATGGCCAGGGCCAGCAGCCAGTGCAGCCAGATGGCCGGGCGGGTGTAGCGAGTCGGAGTGGGGGGCATGGCAGTGTGGGGCGGTCGGCGGGGCGCGGCGTCAGGCCACAGCGGATCGGCAGTGGACTGGCACGATCGCGCAAAAGTTCCTGTTGAGAAAGTTCTGGGGGAAGTTTTGCACGAATCGCCTCGCCGCTGATCGCCTGGCCGCTGCTGTTGTGCGGACGAGGCGCCAGATATGCAAAACCCGTTCAGCAAATCTTTGCACGGCGGGCAATCAAGCGGATTGGGGCGCTTTGCAGCCCACCCCACCCCACACCGATTCTTGCCCACTCGCACCGAGATTGGTTCAGCGTTGCCTTTGAACAGGCAGCACTCAAGCGGCCTGGCCCTGCGGCTTGCGGGCCAGCAGCGTGGCAAAGCGCATGGCAATGGGCTGGCCGCTGGCGTCGCTCTTGTGCAAATGGCCCAAGTCTTCGTTGTACTTGAGCAGCTGCCAGCCGGCGTAGTGGGCGCGCAGCTGGCCGCTGCGGAAGGTGAAGGCAAAGGGCTGGGTGCAGGGGTAGTCGGCGCTGTCCATGGCGCAGACGATGAGGTGGTAGCCCCCAGGGGCCGTGGCGGCCTGCATCTGGGCCAGCAGCGCAGGCACGGCCTGGGGCTGCAGGAACATCAGCACCACGGTGCAGAGCACCAGCCCGTACTGGGCGCCGGGGTCGATCAGCGGCTGGCTGGCGGCCTGGTTCAGATCTACCTGCCGGCATTGCAATTGCGCCTGCAGGCCCTCTTGGCGGGCCAGCTCGGCCAGTTGCTGCAACGCCTGGGCGTCGTGGTCAATGGCCTGCACCTGCAGGCCTTGCAGCGCCAGATACAGGCTGTTGCGCCCCCGGCCGCAGCCCACGTCCAGGGCGCGGGCCGGCGCGGGCAATTGCAGCCGCGCAAAAGCTTCAACCAGCTCCGAATGGGTGCGCGTGAGCTGGTGTTTCTTGGCGAAATAGTCCTCGCGCGTGCAGAGAAAGCGCAGCTGGCAGCGCACGTCGGCGCTGGCGGCAAGAATGCGGTGCCATTGCTGCGGCGCAATCAGTGGCGGCTGCTGCTGCGGCGTGAAGGTAAAGCTCTGCAGCAGCTCGCCGCTGGCGCTGGTCAGGGCAAAGTCCAGCGAGCCTTGCAACACCTGCAGCTGGGCCCAGGTGCCCTCCTTGGTGTTGTGGTTGCGCATGAAGCCCGGTGGAATGGTCTCTTGCGTCCATTCGGGCATGGTCTTGTAGACGCGCAGGGGTGGTGGCATGGCGGCTCCTTGGCAAGCGCCCCTGGCGTGTGGCGCGGGGCAGGGCGATTGTGCCGCGTTGTCGTGTCGCGTGGTTGTGCCGCGCTGGGCTAGAGCGTGT
>JAUMYI010000197.1 GCA_030528705.1 Comamonadaceae bacterium
TGGAGCAGGCGTAGTACTTGGGGCGGCTGGCGTCTTCGCTGACGCGGTAGGCGTCCTGCGCGCGCCAGTGGGCCTGCGCGGCGGCTTCGATGTCGGCGGGGCTGTATTTGTCTTGCATGGGAATGGACAGAGGGAAAAAGCAGCGCGCCCCGGTGACGGGGCGCATCCGCCGCACACTGCGCGGCCCGCGGATGGGGTGCGGGCCGGGCATGGGGCAATGTCGTGGCAGCGCGCCATTTTATCGGCGCCATGCGGCGCGCCGCCCTGGCTGGCGCGCTGTGCCGTGGCGACAGGGGGCGACAAGGGGGAGACGGTAGAGGGGGGGCGATAGGGGCGGGCGCTCACCTGGCGCCGCAGCCGGCCTGCATGGCCGCCTGCAATGCGGCCTGGCCTTTGGCAAAGGTCTGGGCCAGGGCGGCGGCGCAGCCGTTGGGCAAGGAGGGCGCGGGCTGCTTGAGGGCTTCGTCCAGCGCGCTGGCTTGCTGGCCCAGCGCCTGCAGGCCAAAGGAGCCGGCCGTGCCGCTGAGCTTGTGGGTCGCGGCGCGGGCCTGGGCCCAGTCTTGCTGCTGCACGGCGTGGTCGAACTGCTCGATGAGCTGCGCGGTCTGGCGCAGGAATTGTTCCGCCAGACCTTGCGCGCGCGCCGCGCCCAGGGCCTGGCACAGCTCATGCCAGACGGAGGGCAGGAACGCGGGCGGGATGGGGGGCTGCGGCGATGGCTGTTGCGGTGGCGCTGCGGGTGCGGGAGGGGGCTCGGGCGGCGGCAGCGTTGCGGGTGTGGTGCGGGCGTCGATGTGCGCGCGGCGGGTCGTGTCGGCGCCGTCGCTGGCGGGCAGGATGTCCCAGCGCTCCAGCATGTGCCACAGCCGCTCTTCGACCAGGGGCTTTTCGATGAAGTCGTTCATGCCGCTGGCCAGCGCGGCCTGGCGCTCCTGGGCGCCGTGGTAGGCCGAGAGGGCGAAGATGGGGATGTGCCCGCCCTGCGGCAGCTGGCGGATGGCGCGCGCGGCGCTGTAGCCGTCCATGACGGGCATTTGCAAGTCCATCAGCACGGCGTGGTAGGGCTGGGGGTTTTGGGCGATGGCCTGCACGGCAGCCTGGCCGTTGTCGGCCAGATCCACGGCAATGGGAATGCGCACGTGGCTTTGCAGGAAGGCCTGGGCGATGTCGCGATTGAGCGCGTTGTCGTCCACCACCAGGATGCGCAGCGGCGCGGGCTCGTCGTGGCCGTGCTGGGCATGGGCGTCTGTGGCGGCGGCGGGCGGCTGTGGGCGCGCGGGCGGCGGGGCCTCGGCAGCGGCGGCGGGCTGGACGAATTGCTGGATGCCCGGGCGCGGCTTGGGGCTGGGGGTGGGCAGCGGCGGCAGTGTGGATGCTTTTTCCCAGACGGCTTTGTAGAGCACGGCGGCGCTCAACGGCTTGTGCACAATGCGGGCAACGCCCAGCGCCTCCAGCGGGGCGGGCAGCTCGCCAAAGTCCTTGGGCGCGGCCAGCCAGATTTTGCCCAACTGCCGCTGCCAGGCGCTGGCCTGTTTGAGCAGGGCGAATGCGTCGCCATCGACCAGGCGCGCAGCGATGATGCTCAGATCGAAAGATGGGGCTGCGCCGCCGCCAGCCCCACTGGCCGCCTGCAGGGCATGGAGCGCCTGTGCGCCCGAGGCGAACGCCAGCACCTCGCAGTTGAAATGGTGGCGCAGCACGTTGCTGAGCACTTCGCGCGCGAACTGATGGCTTTCCAGCACCAGCACGCGCTGGCCGTGCAGCCAGTTGTTTTGCCGCTGGGCCTGTTCGCGCTCGTCCACCCGCTCGAGATTTTTGAGCACCTGGGCGCTGAACCAGAACATGCTGCCTGAGCCAGGGTGGCTGTGCAGGCCGGTCTGCCCGCCCAACAACTGTGCCAACTGGTTGGAGATGGCCAGCCCCAGCCCGGTGCCGCCGTAGCGGCGGGTGATGGAGGCGTCGGCCTGGCGGAAGGCCTGGAACAGGTTTTGCTGCTCTTCCTGGGCGATGCCGATGCCGGTGTCATGCACCTCGAACATCAGCGTCAGCGAGTGCGAATCCTGGTTGGTCAGCTGTTTGACGCGGATGGAGACCTCTCCAGCGGGGGTGAACTTGATGGCGTTGGCCACGAAGTTGATGAGGATCTGGCGGATGCGATAGGGGTCGCCGATGAGCTGGTCGGTCAGCGTATGCGGGATGTCGATCCAGAACTCCAGGCCCTTTTCCGCCGCGCGTTGCGCCAGCAAGTCGGCCACGTCGGCCACCAGCCGCTGCAGCGAGAAGGGGGTTTGCTCGATGGTGAGCTGCCCGCTCTCGATCTTGGACAGGTCCAGCGCGTCGTTGATGATGCCCAGCAGGTGCTGGCCTGCGCTGAGCACCTGCTCCAGACGCTCGCGCTGCGCGGCATCCAGACGGCCCTTGAGGGTGAGCTGCGTCATGCCCAGGATGCCGTTGAGCGGCGTGCGGATTTCGTGGCTCATCACGGCCAGCATGTGCGCCTTGCTCTCGGCCATGTGCTCGGCCTCATGGCGCGCCTGGGCCAGTGCGCGCTCCTGCGCCATGTGCTCGGTCACGTCCAGCCAGACCCCATTGACCCAGCGCGAGCCATTGGCCTGCAAGGTCGTGTTGGCCAGGGTGCGCACCCATTGCTCGTCGTCGAACAAGGCGATGCGCGTGTCGTAGGAAAAGGCATCGTTTGCCTGCGGCTGCTGCATGATGCGAGCGCCCAGGCTGCGCGTCAGTGCCAGAGGCACGGCGTGATCGCTGGTGGGCAGTGTGTGCTCTGCCGCCAGCGCGATTTCCTCCAGCCCCCCTTGCTGCTGCTGGTCGCTGCGCTGGCCGAAAAATGTGACGGCTTTGGGGCTGACGAAATGGCAAATGCGCGTGCCATCGGCCAGATATTCGTACTGAAAAATCACGCCAGGGATGGTTTTGGCCAGCTCAAGCAGTTGCTGCGACACGCGCATGCCCATGGTCTGGTGCGCCACCTCCTGAGCCAGTCGATCGCTTTCAGTGAGCAACCGTAAGACAGTGCCCAGCGCGGGGCGCAGCTGAGGAGCAATGTCCTGCAGAAGGGCGGGGCTGAGCTGCTTGGCCTGCTCGTAGTGCTGCTGGGCATAGGTGTCCAGCAACTGCCTCAATGCGGCTTCGGGGCGGTGCAAATGGCGGTAGATGAACCAGGCCAGCCAGGCGATAAACAATGCGGCGCACAACAGGTTGAGCTGGTACCAAATGCTCAGATAACGGTTGGTTTCCGCCAGCGCATGGGTGGAGACGTTGCGCAAATCCTGCTGGAGCAGGATCTGCGCGGTGCGCAAATCATTGCCGATGGCCGCCGCCTGCTGTTGCAGGCTGTAGAGCGTGTCCATGGCCGTATGACCGCCGGAGGCGGTATCGGCTGTCTGGGCTGCAACCCAGTCTTTCGCCAGCGCGTGGCCGGCCATTGCGCGTTGCTGGCTTTGCATCAGCAAGGGCTGGGTTGTTGAGTCCTCAGGCAATAGCCGCAGCAAATCCTCCAGCGCCCAGAGCAGCTCATTGCTGTAGTACGGCAGCGGTGTGGCCGCTGGCGGGGGCGGCATGGCCGTTGGCGCATCAATGATTGATTTGACCGGCTGGGTCTGGCGCAGCAGCTCGGCGCTCAGATCCTGCGCGTGCTGCAACTGCTCAAGCGCCTGGCGCAGCTGCCAGTTCTGCTGCGTCGCATCATGGTGTTCGCGATTCAGGCGCTGGAACAAGACCACCGTCAGAGCAACCGCAAGGCCCAGCGTCAGCGCCACGCCCAGCGCCAGCCTGCGCGCAGGCGAATGCAGACGCGGCAATTTGCCGGCCGTGCCAGCAGCAGGGCCGGCGGGTGGCGCAGGGGGCCTGGGGGAGGAGGTCATGGCAAAGCGAACGTGATGGATGGGGCAAGGCTTTGAAGGAAATTCTCTTTTTTGCAGGGCAGCCCTGCCTGGGCGGCGGCAGCCCGCCATCCTAAGGCCTGCGCAAACGCAGCCTCGTGTGCCGCTGCGGGTTTGGGTAGCCTGCGTTGTTGCACATGGGCTGCGCGCGCAGAAAAAATTTTCCGGCAAAGATTTTGTGCTATAGTGCAACGTTTCGGAGGGATGGCCGAGTGGTTAAAGGCAGCAGACTGTAAATCTGCCCTCTTACGAGTACGCTGGTTCGAATCCAGCTCCCTCCACCAGCAGGCTTTTGCTTGGGTTGGTGCTTCGAGAATTTGGGCTGTGCGGGAGTAGTTCAATGGTAGAACCCCAGCCTTCCAAGCTGATGACGCGGGTTCG
>JAUMYI010000198.1 GCA_030528705.1 Comamonadaceae bacterium
CCCAACGGCGCGGCCCAGCCCTACCGCATCGACCTGTTCGATGACGAGATCGACTCCATCCGCACCTTCGATCCCGAAAGCCAGCGCAGCCAGGCGCTGGTGCAGGAAATCCGCCTGCTGCCCGGGCGCGAGTTCCCGATGGACGAGCCCGCGCGCCAGCACTTTCGCAGCCGCTGGCGCGAGCTGATGGAGGGCGATCCGACCAAGAGCCGCATCTACAAGGACATGGGCAATGGCGTGGCCACGGCCGGCATCGAGTACTACTTGCCGCTGTTCTTCGAGGACACAGCCACCGTGTTCGACTACCTGGGCGAGCACACCACGCTGGCGCTGCACGGCGCGCTGGACGATGCGCTGCAGGCCTTCTGGCAGGACACGCAGGAGCGCCACCGGCTGCTGGCCCTGGACGAGGAGCGCCCGGCGCTGCCGCCTGCGGCGCTGTTTCTCTCCAGTGAGCAATTCTTCACGCTGTGCAAGCCGCTGGCGCAACTGGCGCTGCGCCCAGCCGCTGACCAGGCCAGCGAGGACAGCGCGCAGCGCCACCGCACGGACTTCAGCGCCCTGCCCGACATCGCCGCCGTGCGCGGCGCAGCCGATCCGCTGATGCGCCTGCAGGCGCACCTGCGCTCCACGGCCCAGCGCGTGCTGGTGCTGGCCGAAAGCGCCGGGCGGCGCGAGAGCCTGGCGGACTTTCTGCGCGCCAGCCAGCTGCCGGCGCCGGCCTTCGATTCGCTGGCCGAGTTCCAGGCCAGCGAGGAAAAAATCGGCATCGCCACCAGCGCGCTGCAGCGCGGCTTCGGCTGGGGCGAGGGCGGCATCGACTTCGTCACCGAGACCGAGTTGTTCAACGCCGCGCCCACCACGCGCCGCCGGCGCCGCCACGAGCAGGCCAGCAGCGTCGAGCACATGGTGCGCGACCTGGCCGAGCTGAAAATCGGCGACCCCGTCGTCCATGCCCAGCACGGCATCGGCCGCTATCGCGGCCTGGTGAACATGGACATGGGCCAGAAAAACCCCGACGGCAGCGCCGCGCTGCAGGAGTTCTTGCACCTGGAATACGCCGGCCAGGCCGTGCTCTACGTGCCCGTGAGCCAGCTGCAGCAAATCAGCCGCTACAGCGGCGTGGCCGCCGACGAGGCGCCGCTGCACAAGCTCGGCTCCGGCCAGTGGGAGAAGGCCAAACGCAAGGCAGCCGAGCAAGTGCGCGACACCGCCGCCGAGCTGCTCAACATCTACGCGCGCCGCGCCGCGCGCGAAGGCCATGCCTTCCGCCTCGACGCGGCCGAGTACGCCAGCTTCGCCAAGGACTTCGGCTTTGAGGAGACGCCCGACCAAAAGGCCGCCATCGACGCCGTGATCGGCGACATGCTCAGCCCCCGGCCCATGGACCGCCTGGTCTGCGGCGACGTGGGCTTTGGCAAGACCGAGGTCGCGCTGCGCGCGGCCTTCGTGGCCGTGCTCGGCGGCAAGCAGGTGGCCTTTCTCGCGCCCACCACCTTGCTGGCCGAGCAGCACTACCAGACGCTGGCCGACCGCTTTGCCAAATGGCCCGTCAAGGTCGCGGAGATGAGCCGCTTTCGCACCACGCGCGAGATCAACGCCGCCGCCAAGGGCCTGGCCGATGGCTCGGTGGACATCGTCGTGGGCACGCACAAGCTGCTGTCCTCCTCCATCGACTTCAAAAACCTGGGCCTGCTCATCATCGACGAGGAGCACCGCTTCGGCGTGCGCCACAAGGAGGCCATGAAAGCACTGCGCGCCGAGGTGGACGTGCTGACGCTGACGGCCACGCCCATCCCGCGCACCCTGGGCATGGCGCTGGAGGGGCTGCGCGAGCTCTCGGTCATCGCCACCGCGCCGCAAAAGCGCCTGGCCATCAAGACCTTCGTGCGCAGCGAAAGCCAGGGCGTGATCCGCGAGGCCGTGCTGCGCGAGCTCAAACGCGGCGGGCAGGTGTACTTCCTGCACAACGAGGTCGAAACCATTGAGAACCGCCGCGAGCGGCTGCAGGAGCTGCTGCCCGAGGCGCGCATCGCCGTGGCCCACGGCCAGATGCCCGAGCGCGAGCTCGAGCGCGTCATGCGCGACTTCGTCGCCCAGCGCCACAACCTGCTGCTGTGCTCGACCATCATCGAAACCGGCATCGACGTACCCAGCGCCAACACCATCGTCATCAGCCGCGCCGACAAGTTCGGCCTGGCCCAGCTGCACCAGTTGCGCGGCCGCGTGGGCCGCAGCCACCACCAAGCCTATGCCTATTTGATGGTGCCCGACGTGCAAAGCCTGACCCGCCAGGCCCAGCAGCGGCTGGAGGCCATCCAGGACATGGAGGAGCTGGGCAGCGGCTTTTACCTGGCCATGCACGATTTGGAAATCCGCGGCGCTGGCGAAGTGCTGGGCGAGAACCAAAGCGGCAACATTCTGGAGATCGGCTTTCAGCTCTACAACGAGATGCTGGCCGACGCGGTCAAGGCCCTCAAGAGCGGCAAGGAGCCTGACCTGCTCGCGCCCATGCAGGCGGCCACCGAGATCAATCTGCACGTGCCCGCGCTGCTGCCCAGCAATTACTGCGGCGACGTGCACCTGCGCCTGTCGTTCTACAAACGCCTGGCCACCGCCGGCAGCCTGGATGCCGTGGACGGACTGCTCGAAGAAATCGTCGATCGCTTCGGCAAGCCCCCCGAGCAGGTGCAGGCGCTGATCGACACGCACCGGCTGCGCATCCTCTGCGAGCCCTATGGCGTGCAAAAAGTCGATGCCTCGCCCGCGGCCATCGTCATCAGCTTTCGCCCCAATCCGCCGGTGCAGCCGCTGCGCATCATCGAGCTGATTCAGAAAAACCGCCACATCAAGCTGGCCGGCAACGACCGGCTGCGCATCGAGCGCGCGCTGCCCGCCCTCAAGGACCGCGTGCAAATGGTGCGCGACGTGCTGCGCAATCTGGGCGAGCCATTGCCGCCATCGCCTTCGCCATCAGCAGCGGCCCAGGCGGCAGCTTGAGCGCCCATCGCGCTCGACGGACGCTCGGCGAGCGTTCAGCGTTCAGCGTTCGGCGTTCGGCGTTCAGGGCGATTCTTCGCTACGGCGCTGCTGCACGCGCTGCATCAGCCGCTCGTACACCAGCGGCGAGACCAGCTCCTGCACCTCGCCGCCGAGCATGGCGATCTCGCGCACGTAGGTGCTGCTCACGTGCTGGTATTGCTCGCCAGGGGCCATGAACAGGGTTTCCACCTCCGGCATGAGCTTGCGGTTCATGCCCGCCAGCTGCACCTCGTAATCGAAATCGGTCACGCCGCGCACGCCGCGCACCATCACCTGCGCGCCCTGCTCGACGACGAAATCGCGCATCAGCCCGGAGAAGCTGTGCACGCTCAGCTGCGGCACGTCGGCGAAGACGCCGCGCACCATGTCCATGCGCTCTTGCAGCGTGAACAGGGTTTTTTTGTGGTGCCCGGCAGCCACGGCCACGATGAAGCGATCGAACAGGCGCGCGGCGCGGCGGATCATCTCCTCATGGCCACGGGTGATGGGGTCGAAGGTGCCGGGAAACACCGCCAGGATGGACGGGGGCTGGGACATGGGCTTTCCTTTCTGGGCAGGCAAAACAGGCGCGCCGCATGCGCCTTCATCATTGGGCTGCAAGCGCCGCGGCCGCCTCGCCCGCCAGGCGGCGGCGGTAGTGCGCGAAGGCATAGCGCACGGGCACGCCGCCCGGTTGCAGCGGCGCTTCGCGCCATTGGCGCGATTGCTCCTCGAAGGCGCTGCGCTCCCAGTCTGGAAAGCGCGTGTCGCCCTCGATGTCGGCCTCGATCTCGGTCAAGTACAAATCATCGGCCAGCGCCAAGGTCTGGGCATAAATCTGCGCGCCGCCCACGACGAACACCGTGGCGCGCTCTGGCCCGGCCTGGCCTGGCCCGGATGCGCCAGAGTCTGGCAGCGGCAGGGCCAGCGCCTCCTGCACGCTGCCAGCCCAGAAAGCGCCTGCCGGCAAGGCCAGCGGTTGGTGGGCGATGACGATGTGCTCGCGCCCGGGCAACAGGCCCGGCAGCGACTCCCAGGTGCGGCGCCCCATGATGATGCGCCGCCCCATAGTCTGGCGCTTGAAATAGCGCAGGTCTTCGGGCAGGTGCCAGGGCATGCCGCCATCGCGGCCGATGGTGCCATTGGCCGCAACGGCGGCAATCAACGCAAGGCGGGGTTTCTGGGCAGTGGAGGGCATGGCTTGGTGGGGGCAATGGGCGCGCAGGCGGGCATCCAG
>JAUMYI010000199.1 GCA_030528705.1 Comamonadaceae bacterium
CTAGAATGCGCGCTTTTGCGTTTTTCCTGCCCTGCTTCGCCCGGCCTGCAACGGCGCGGCGAGCTGTTTTTTTGACGAGTTGCAGCCGTGAGTTTCTTCCTGGATAACTGGTATTTGTTCGTGCTGGCCATTGGCTCCGGCGCCATGCTGTTTCTGCCTGCGCTGGCCCGCCAGGGCGCTGCCAGCATCACACCGGCGCAGGCAGTGCAGAAGATGAATGCCGAAAAGGCCGTGGTGATCGACGTGCGCAGCAGCGATGAATACGCCAGCGGCCACGTCAAGGGCGCCAAGCACATCACCGGCGATGCGTTGGAGCAGCAGTTGCCGCAGGCCGTGAAGAACAAGGCCGCGCCCGTGCTGTTCATCTGCGCCAGCGGCCCGCGCGCCCAGCGCGCGCTGCTGCAAGCCAGAAAGCTCGGCTACGAAAACGGCTTCGTCATCGCCGGCGGCACCAAGGCCTGGCGCGATGCCGGGTTGCCGCTGGCCACCGGCGCCAAAGCCGGCTGAGCGGCAGCGCGGCCTTGCCGCAGCCCCCTCCCATTTCTCAAACGATCTCGCCATCCCCCGCCTTATGCAAACCGTCACCATGTACACCACGGCCGTCTGCCCCTACTGCCTGCGCGCCAAGCAGCTGCTCAAGGCGCGCGGCGTGCAGGCCATCGAGGAAATCCGCGTCGATCTGGACCCTGGCCTGCGCACGCAAATGATGGAGCGCACCGGCCGCCGCACCGTGCCGCAGATCTACATCGGCAGCACCCACGTGGGCGGCTACGACGATCTGGCCGCGTTGGACGCCCAGGGCCAGCTGCTGCCGCTGCTGGGCTAGAGCGTGTGATGCACTTTTCGCCCCCCAGAGGCGACTGCGCCAATTGCCTGCATAATGCGCGGGCCTTGGCGCCCAGGCGGGGGGCCGCAGCGCCAGCGCGGTGGCCGCCACCGCACACGCCCCGCAGGCCCTTGCCTTTTCCCCTTGCCCTTCCAATTGCACCGATTCACATCGAAAGAGCCCAGCATGGCTGAAGAAACCAACAACCAACCCGTGTTCCAGATCCAGCGCGTCTACCTCAAGGACTTGTCGCTGGAGCAGCCCAATTCGCCCGCCATCTTGCTGGAGCAGACCCAGCCCAACGTGGACATCCAGCTGGCCGTGGCTGCCAACAACATCGACGAAGGCATCTTCGAGATCGTCGTCACCGGCACGGTGCACACCAAGGTCAACGACAAGACGCTGTTCCTGGTCGAGGCCAAGCAAGCGGGCATTTTCGAGATCCGCAACATCCCGCAGGAGCAAATGGGCGCCGTGGTCGGCGTGGCCTGCCCGCAAATCGTCTACCCCTATCTGCGCGGCAACATTGCCGATCTGATCAACCGCGCCGGCTTCCCGCCCGTGCACCTGGCCGAGATCAACTTCCAGGCCATGTACGAGCAGCAAGCACAGCAGGCCGCTGCCTCCAACGGCGGCAACCCGGCCCCCGTGCAGTAAGAGACTGCTCAAAGGCTCGGCGCGCGTGCGCCAGCACACCGGCATGCCCGTGGCGTGCCACCAAGCAGGGGCCTTTGAAGGCCCCTTTTTTGCGGCCATCCGCACAGGCGGCCAACGCACAGGGGAAGGAGAGACAGCATGCTTGCACCACAGGCCTTGCGCATTCTGATCATCGGCGGCGGCGCCTGGGGCACGGCCGTGGCCCTGGCCGCAGCCCGGCACCCGGCAGGCCATGCCGTCTGCCTTTGGCTGCGCGATGCGGCCCAAGCCGCGCAGCTGCGCGAGCAAGGCTGCAACGCCCGTTATCTGCCAGGCATCGCCCTGCCGCCGGCGCTGCGCATCGCCAGCGGCGAGCAGACGTTGCAGGCCGAGCTCGCCCAGGCGCAACTGCTCGTGCTGGGCACCCCGGTGGCCGCGCTGCAGGCCATGCTGGGCCAACTCGCGCCCCACCTCCGAGCCGATACACCGCTGGTCTGGCTGTGCAAGGGCTTTGCCCCCACGCCGCAGCAGGCCTGGCACGGCCAGCTGCCGCATGAGCTGCAGCAGCGCATCCTGCCGCAGGCGCTGTGCGGCGCGCTCAGCGGCCCCAGCTTTGCGCTGGAGGTGGCGCGCGGCCAGCCCACGGCCCTGGTCGCAGCCTCGGCCCATCAGGTGGTGCGTCAGAGGCTGATGCAGGCCTTTCACGCCCATGCGCTGCGCCTGTACAGCAACGACGATCTGGTGGGCGTGGAAGTCGGCGGCGCGGTCAAGAACGTGCTGGCCATCGCCACGGGCATTTGCGACGGCCTGGAGCTGGGCCTGAACGCCCGCGCGGCCTTGATCACGCGCGGCCTGGCCGAGATGACGCGCCTGGGCGTGGCCATGGGCGCGCGCGCGGCCACCTTCACCGGCCTGTCCGGCATGGGCGATCTGGTGCTCACCGCCACCGGCAACCTGTCGCGCAACCGCAAGGTCGGGCTGCTGCTGGCGCAGGGCCAGCGCCTGCCGGACATCCTCACCACGCTGGGCCACGTGGCCGAAGGCGTGCACTGCGCCCAGGCGGTCGTGGCGCGCGCCGCGCAGCTGGGGGTGCACATGCCCATCAGCGAGGCCGTGGTGCGCCTGCTCGATGGCCGGCAGCAGGCCGCGCACGCCGTGCAAAGCTTGCTGCAGCGCGACCCGGCCGCCGAAGCCGGCCACGAGGACGCCACCCCCTGAATGCGGACAACGCCCCAGCCACCGCCATGCCCAACCTCGACACCCTGCTGCAATTCTTCGGCCTGACCGTGCTGCTGGCCCTGAGCCCCGGCCCAGACAACCTGTTCGTGCTGATGCAATCCATGCAGCACGGCTGGCGCAGCGGCCTGCTGGTAGTGCTGGGGCTGTGCCTGGGCGTGTGCGGCCACACCCTGGCCGTGGCCATGGGCCTGGCGGCGCTGCTGGCCGCCTCGCCGCAGCTGCTGACGCTGCTCAAGCTGCTGGGCGCGGCCTATCTGCTGTGGCTGGCCTGGGGCGCCTGGCATGCGCCCGTGGCAGCGCCACAGCCCTGCCAGGCCGCGCCAAGGCCAGGCCCGCCTCAAGCCCTGCGCTGCATTGGCCGGGGCCTGGTGATGAACCTGAGCAACCCCAAGGTGTTGCTGTTCTTTCTGGCTTTTCTGCCACAGTTCGCCCATCCGGCGCGCGGGCCCGTGGGCACGCAAATCGTGGCGCTGGGCGCCGTGTTTGCCTTGAGCACGCTGCTGGTGTTTGGCGCCATCGCCTTGTTCTCCGGCAGCTTTGGCCAGGCGCTGCAACGCTCGGCGCGCATGCAGCGCGTGCTCAACCGCAGCGCCAGCATCGTCTTCACCGCACTGGCGCTGCGCCTGTTGATTGCGCAGGTGCAGTAAGGGCAACGCTGAACAAGTCCCTCGCGCACGGCGCAGCAAGCGGCGCACAAAGTGCAACAAGCCGGCCTGGTTCTCGCCAGGCCGGCTTGTGCGGCTCGCCCATCAAGACAGGCCTGGCGCGCAAATGCTTACGCCGCCTGCTGGCGGAACTCAAACACCCCCGACGCATTGACGGGATCGACAGGATCGACGGTTACGGCAATCCACGACTTGGGCGGGGACTGTCGCCGCGCGAAAAGGCGGACTTGAGCATGTTGTCTGCGCCCATGGCGCCTTCGGCCTTGATCGCCCGTCCCTGCTCAAACTGGCTATCAAAAAATAGCAACCAAACACCAAACACCCGCTTACGCCTGCAAATCGCTGTTGCACGGGCGCCCGCCGCCAGGCGGCACACTTCGGCCCTGGCGCGCGGCTGCCATGCCGCGCATCGGCTTCCAGTTTTTTCAAAGGAAAGACAGATGCGCAATACACCCTTGGCCCACCCTACCATCAGCCGTTTGCTCGCGGGCCTGGCCCTGGCCACGCTGGCGGCTGCAAGCGCCCATGCCGACGATCGCCGCTGCACAGGCAGCCTGGGCAGCGAGTCGATAGACGGCAATGTGCGCGTGCCCGACGGCGCGCAATGCGTCATGCGCGGCACGCAGGTCGATGGCGACATCAAGCTGCAAAAAGGCGCCCGCCTGCAAGCCGAGGGCGTGCGGGTGAACGGCAACGTGCAGGCTGAAGGGCACGCCAACGTGCAAGTGCGCAACAGCCAGATCGGCGGCGACATCCAGCTCAAACAAGGCGGCAGCGCCACCCTCACCGGCAACAAGGTGGACGGCGACGTGCAACTGACCAGCAACCGCGGCGCGCAGCGCGTGCAGGACAACGCGATAGACGGCAATCTGCAATGCAAATCCAACCGC
>JAUMYI010000200.1:0-3564 GCA_030528705.1 Comamonadaceae bacterium
TCCAGATCGACGGCCGCGGCTCACACGAGCCCGTGGCCACCAACGCCACGGCCGAGGGCCGCTCACGCAACCGCCGCGTGGAAATCTACGTCGGCGAGCCGGCCCAGCCGCAGCAGCCCCAGTACCAACAGCCGCAACACCAGCCCCCGCAGTACCAGCAGCCGCCCCAGCAGTACCCGCAGTACCGCCGCTGATACGGGGCCTACAGCAACCACAGCGCCCGCCGGCCCGCCTGGCGGGCTTTTTCATGGTTGTTTTTCACAACTCAAGTTCTGCCCGAATGGCTCAGTGCTTGAGAAAGCAGCGCGCTGGCTGGCTCCGTGGACAGCAGCACCAGCACCTGCCCTGCCCGGGTCATGGCCATATAGAGCTTGCGCATGCGCTCTTCAGTTTCTGCCGCTTTTTGCTCATGCTCGTCATCGACCCTGTTCTCTGCTGCCGCTGACAGCAAGCTCTCCATGCCCACGAGAAACACCACGCCGGCCTCCAGCCCTGTGGCCGACTCGACACTGCTCATGCGCAAATATGGCTTCTCATAACCTTTTGGGGGTCTGCGCCTGGTTTGCGTGTTGTTGAACCACCAGACGGCATCAGCGCCCAGACGCCGGCTCAACTGCGCATACAACGAGGCTGCATGAACGCGATCGCCATACACAACCAGCATGTCATTGAGCTGCACTCCGGCGCTGGAGCACGCAGCATGGATTTCATTGCCGAGCCTGTCGATCGCATCTTGCATGCTCGCGCAGTGCAGCCAGCGCGGCGGCTGCCCCGGCTCCATGCCCGCCATATCGGGTTGCAAATAATCGTCCGGGTCACCGCTCGTGCCATGCTGCAATAGCCGGTTGGCCGCACTCAAAATGGCCTGAGTAGTCCGATAGGATCGGCGCAGCTTTTTAGTGCGCCCAGCCACCTCAAATCCAACACTTTTCCAGCTCAAACGGCTTTTCATGAAACCCTGATTCGGATCTGCGCAGAGAAACAAGCTGCCATGCTCCTGCAAGCTCAAACGCACTGCCTGAAACCAAGACGGCGCAAAAAATTGCGCTTCATCGATCAGTATGTGGCCCGCCTTCTGCAGTCGATGGTGCCCAGGCGCCAGGCAGATCGCTTTTGGCAGGGCACTCCAAAGCATGGCCTTCTCCCCCCAATGATCCGTCACGGCCTGATACAACCCCCAAATGGCCAATCGCTCCCTCTCGCGCAAACCAAAGCCACGACCGGCCCGATTGGCTTTGCAATAAGCCTGTTCACTGGTCAACAGCGACTCATTGATGAAGTCCAGCTCTTCAAGCAGCAAAGAGCTGCTCTGTGTCAGCTCCGGCCAACGTCTGCGGTGTTGAGCAATCGCCATCAACGCTTCGTGAGATGACACGCAATGTGGCTCGCCTTGGTACAAGCGTTTCCATTGCTTTCTGGCCCAGGCAAAAAAAGTGCTGATCTGCAAGTTGGCTGGTAACTCTCGCCGCATACGTGCCAGCTTAGCCTGGATATCAGCCACCACTGGGGCGTTATGGATCAGTAATAGAACCTGTTGCTGCGGATGCATTTCAGCCAGCAGCAATGCCCGCGAAACAGCGATCAATGTCTTGCCGCTGCCGGCAACGCCATTGATCAGGCGCAGTGCAAAATCTTTGCTGCTGGCCTCTTGTTCCTGGGGCGGCTCCAAGTCCAGCTTGGCAGCCCACTCTTGGTCGTAATCCAGAAAATACTGCTGCAGCGTTGCGGAGTTGTCGCGGCAAAACAGGCGCCGTGTGGTTGCGATGGGATGTATGTGCGTCTCTGGGAAATAGCGCACCAGTACGGCATTTGACTGACGTGCGCTCAGAGGCTCAAGAACACGCGCTATCAGTTGTGCGCCGCCAGCCTTGAAAGCATCGCGCGAGAGCAAAACCACACCATACGGCCTGCCCCAACGCGCCATCAGGTATTGCACCTGCTCAGTACTGCATTGCCACATCAGCACCAGCTTTTTCAAAGGCCTCTCATCGGGCTTCAAATCATCGGCTGCAAAGGCTTGTAGACCGGCCAGCAAAGTCTCGAAAGCTTTGCGCTGTGCATCACCAAACAGCTGCTCTTCGGCCAAGGAAGAAAATGAAGCTTCAGAAATCGCGATGGCCAACCAATCTTGGCCCCGCTGCAACAAAAAGTCTGGCAACCACTGTGCGCTGTGCTGGCGTGGCAAAGGCATGCGCACCACATATGCGTCATCGAGCTGGCTCAGCACACGCTTGATTTGCAACGCTTTAGCGCCTGCCATACCCAGTTTTTCCGGGATGAAGAGGGCCATGGCTACAGCACTGCCTTTTTACATTGCGTGAGCAAGTCACGATATTGCTGCACCCAGCGCGCAACAGCCGCACTGCTGCAATCGAGCGCCTGCGGCAGCTCTGGCCCTATCACGATCAGTTTGGTTTTGGCGCGGGTGATGGAAACATTCAGCCGCTCGGGCTGAAAAAGAAACTCCGCCATCATGGCAATGAACAGCGAATCACCACTGGTCAAAGAAAGAATGACTGCCTCGCGCTCCTGCCCTTGCATGCGCTCAACGGTATCCACCACGATGGCGCGCGCCGCTTCTGCGCCCCAATGGGCCTTCAACAGGCTGCGCACTGCACGCCCTTGGGCCCGGTAAGGGCTGATGACCGCAATATCTTCAGGGGCCAGCCCCGCCTGTACCAACGCTTTGCACAGCTGCAGCACCAGCTGCGCATCACGATGGTTGATTGTTCGTGCTCGCAGATCACGCGTAGGGATAAAAACCATGGATGCTTCATCGCCCAACACCGGCTGCCACTGCTGTGCAATGGCTGGCAGACTCAAGCGTCGCTGGGCATTCGGCCCGGCAGCACGCAAACGGCCCGCGTAGTAGGTTGTGCTCGGCCATTGGGTCAACCATTGGTTCATGCGATAGGTTTCATCGAGCATGATCAGGTGATCGGCTTCAATGGAGGCCAGTTTCGCAAAGACCGAGGCATCGCTTTTGTCGAGCACTGAGCGAGACAAAAGCACAGGCGGCAGCTGCTTTTGATCTCCAACGAACACATAGCGCCGCCCCTTGCGCATGGCCATCAAAGCCAGCGGCAGTGTCACCTGGCTGGCCTCATCGAAAATGACAGTGTCGAAGCTGTAATTGGCCAAACGCGCTGTGCAAGTGGCAAAAGGCGTCGCGCCCACTACGTAACCTGCGCCCGGCTCTTGTGGCCGCTCAGACCAGTCATCCAGACCTTCGACGCACTCAATGGCCCGATTCAGAGCTTTACATTGCGTGGCTCGGCCTACTTTGACGACAGCAACGCCTTGGGCATGAATGGCATTGAGCGCATTGTTGATGGCCATGTGCGTGTGCGATGTCACCAGCACCCGCTCGCCACGCTCCACAGCCATGCGAGCGATCAAACCCAACACCCGAGTCTTGCCTGTGCCTGGCGGCCCTTGGATACAGGCCACATGGTGCGCCGCATGTGCCCAAGAAACCGCCTCGGCCTGCTGGCTGTTGAAGCCCTCGCTGTAGGCTACACACAAGCCTTGCTCCATGTCGGCTTCATCAAAGCCAGGCTGCAG
>JAUMYI010000200.1:3574-4177 GCA_030528705.1 Comamonadaceae bacterium
CTCCTGCCCCAGCGTCGAAGCCGCGATATCTTGCAAAGCCTGCTCGTAATAGGGTGTCAAATCAATGGCGTCAGGATCTGCAAAACAGCGACCACCGCGATAAGCAGCCCAAGCGGCACCAGCGAATTTGCCGCGCAGCAGCCAGCGTTCATCGTCTTCGAGCTCAAAAATCAACTGGCGGCACAGTGGCTCCAGCGCATCGCCTTCATGCAGACACAGCAAATCGCCTTCGCGAAAACGCGACTCTGAGGCATCAGGGTAGGCCCACAACGAGCCCGCATCCGGGCCTTGCTCCAGCTTTGCAAAACCCTGCGTCCACCCCTGCTGCAGCTTTTGCGCCAGCGGCCGCTCCCAGATGCGCTCAAGCCGCTCATAGGCCACTGCCTGCTCATCCTTGATCAGGCAGCGCAGATCGGCAATCAGCGTGTTCGTAACCAAGACAGTCTCCAGAAGATCAATGCTCCCGTCACAAGTGAGACATTATGTAAGAGCCACGCACCGCTTCGCACCACGCCCATCACGGCGCATCGCCCGACTCGGGCTGCGGCTGCTGGGCAGCGGCTGGGCGGGCCAGGCGTTCGACCTGGGGCTCGCTCCAGGTGC
>JAUMYI010000201.1 GCA_030528705.1 Comamonadaceae bacterium
AGTTGGGGCCCAGCAGCAGGGTTTTCTTGCCGCCAGCGGCTTCCTTGGCTTTCATCTTGTTGCGCACTTCCAGCATGTCCTTGACGGGGATGCCTTCGGTGATGCAGATGGCCAGGTCCAGGTCGGCTTCCACGGCTTCCCAAATCGCGGCGGCGGCGCCGGCGGGCGGCACGTAGATCACGCTCACCGTGGCGCCGGTTTCCTTGGCGGCGTCCTTGACGCTGGCGAAGATGGGCACGTCAAAAATCTTCTCGCCGGCCTTTTTCGGGTTGACGCCGGCGACGAAGCAGTGCTTGCCGTTGGCGTACTCGATGCACTTTTCGGTGTGGAACTGGCCGGTCTTGCCGGTGATGCCCTGGGTGATGACTTTGGTGTCTTTGTTGATGTAGATCGACATGGCAATTCCTTACTTGACGGCGGCAACGACTTTCTCGGCCGCTTCGGCCATGGTGTCGGCGCTGATGATGGGCAGGCCGCTGTCAGCCAGCATCTTCTTGCCCAGCTCTTCGTTGGTGCCCTTCATGCGCACCACCAGCGGCACTTGCAGGTTCACGGCCTTGCTGGCGGTGATGACGCCGGTGGCGATGGTGTCGCACTTCATGATGCCGCCAAAGATGTTGACCAGGATGGCCTTGACCTTGGGGTTTTGCAGCATGATCTTGAAGGCTTCAGTGACCTTCTCGGGGGTGGCGCCGCCGCCTACGTCGAGGAAGTTGGCCGGCTCGCCGCCGAACAGCTTGATGGTGTCCATGGTGGCCATGGCCAGGCCGGCGCCGTTGACCAGACAGCCGATGTTGCCGTCCAGGCTGATGTAGGCCAGGTCGAACTTGGAGGCTTCCACCTCGGCAGGGTCTTCTTCGTCCAGGTCGCGCAGGGCGACGATTTCCTCATGGCGGAACAGGGCGTTGGAGTCGAAGTTGAACTTGGCGTCCAGCGCGATGATGTTGCCCTTGCTGTCGCGGTTCAGGGGGTTGATCTCGACCAGCGAAGCGTCGGTGTCCATGTAGCACTGGTAGAGCTTTTTGCACACGTCCACGAACTGGGGCACGGAATCTGCGGGCATGCCCACGCCCTTGGCCAGCTCTTGGGCCTGCGCGTCGCTCATGCCAGTGAGCGGATCGACGAAGACCTTGACGATCTTCTCGGGCGTCTTGTGCGCCACTTCCTCAATGTCCATGCCGCCTTCGCTGGAGGCAATGAAGGCCACCTTTTGGCTGGCGCGGTCGGTCACGACCGAGAGGTAGTACTCCTGCTGGATGTCGGCGCCCTCTTCAATATAGAGGCGGCGCACTTTCTGGCCCTCGGCGCCGGTCTGGTGCGTGACCAGCTGCATGCCCAGGATCTGGCCTGCCAGGGCTTTCACGTCCTCCAAGGTCTTGGCCACTTTCACGCCGCCGCCCTTGCCGCGACCGCCAGCGTGGATTTGCGCCTTGACCACCCACACCGGGCCGCCGAGCTTTTGCGCGGCCTCGACGGCCTCTTGCACGGTGAATGCGGGAATGCCACGGGGCACAGGCACCCCGAACTTGCGCAAGATTTCCTTGCCTTGGTACTCGTGAATCTTCATGAGAGATCTCTTAGGGAGGGGAGGTGGAAAGAATGCGGCCAGTGCGCAGCAGCCATGCTGCACCCCGCCGCGGCCCAGTCAGGCCGGCCAGCAAGTGCCGGAGATGGGAATGGCGAAAAAGCATGTGCGCAGCAGAGCGCCAATGTGCAACATGCTCATGTATCATGCCCGGCCGATGCGCAGCAGCCATTGGCTGTGCCGGCCGGGCATGAGCACCGGGCGGCGCGCATTGTACGCCGCCCACTGGCGGGCGCGCAACGCAGGGCCGGGGCCATTGGCTGGGCCTGCTGCTTGCCGCCAATTGGGCGGCGCTGTGTTTTGGTGTGAGCCTGGGCATTGGCGTGCCATGGCATGGCGTCATGCCGCCCCTGTTCACTCCGGAGCCCCTTCCCAGGGCCTGTTCAAAAGAGAGGAAAAGCCCATGGCCAGAATCTTCATTGATGGCGAGGCCGGCACCACCGGCCTGCAAATCCGCGAGCGCCTGCAGGGCATGGCCGGCGTGGCGCTGGTCAGCATCGACCCGGCGCTGCGCAAGGACCCCGAGGCCAAGCGTGCCATCATGGCCGAGGTGGATCTGGTCATCCTGTGCCTGCACGACGACGCGGCGCGCGAATCCGTGGCCATGATCGACGCGCTGCCTGGCCACAGGCCGCGCATCATCGACGCCAGCACCGCGCACCGCGTGGCCGAGGGCTGGACTTACGGCTTCCCCGAGCTGTCGCCGGCGCAGCGCGCCGCCGTGCAGCAGGCCCAGCGCGTGGCCAACCCCGGCTGCTACGCCACCGGCGCCATCGCGCTGCTGCGCCCGCTGGTCGAAGCCGGCGTGCTGCCGCCCGACCACCCCGTGGCCCTGCCCGCCGTCAGCGGCTACAGCGGCGGCGGCCGCCAGATGATCGAAGCCTACGAGGCCGGCCAGGCCCCCGCCTACGAGCTGTACGCGCTGGGCCTGGCACACAAGCACATCCCGGAAATCATGCGCTACGGCGGCATCACGCGCCGGCCCATCTTCATGCCCGCCGTGGCCAACTTCCCGCAGGGCATGCTGGTGGAGCTGCCGCTGCACCTGGACCTGCTGCCCGGCCAGCCCACGCCCGCGCGCCTGGCCGAAATCTACGCCGCGCACTACGCGGGCAGCGAATGGGTCAGGGCCGAGCCGGCCACCGACAACGGCAAGCTCGACGCCCTGGCGCTGAAGGACACGAACCGGCTGGAAATCCGCGTGTTCGGCAACGAGGCGCAGCGCCAGGCCGTGTGCGTGGCGCGGCTGGACAACCTGGGCAAGGGCGCCAGCGGCGCGGCGGTGCAAAACCTCAGACTGATGCTGGGGCTGGGCTGAGGCCCGGCCCTCGCCACAGCCGAACGCTTTTGCCGTTTTCGCCATGGACATTGCCAGCTACCTCGTCGCCTTTGGCACCAGCGCCTTGCTGGCGCTGGCTACGCTGCTGCCCATTGCCAACCCGACCAGCACGGCGCCGATTTTTCTGTCGCTGACCGAAGGGGCCTCCGACAAGATGCGCCAGGAGCTGGCGCGCCGCATTGCACGCAACGTCTTTCTATTGATGGTGGGCGCCACGTTGCTGGGCTCGCTGGTGCTGGACGTGTTCGGCATCTCGCTGGACATCGTGCGCACGGCCGGCGGCCTGATCGTGACCAACATCGGCTGGCGGCTGCTGACCACCAACAGCGCGGAGTCGCCCCGGGCGGCCAAGATCGCCGAGAACTACACGCCCGAGATGGTGCGCTCGCAGGCGTTCTTTCCGCTCTCGTTTCCCATCACCTGCGGGCCGGGCACCATCTCTGCGGCAATCACCGTGGGGGTTAGCCTGGCCTCGCCATCCATTGCGCTGTCGGCCGTGCGCACGGCCGGCGCGGTGCTGGGCCTGGCGGGCATCGCCATGCTGATTTTCCTGAGCTACCGCTACGCGGAGTATTTGCTGCGCCTGCTGGGCGAGACGGGCACGGTGGTGTTCTTGCGCCTCTCGGCCTTCATCCTGCTGTGCCTGGGGGTGCAGATCTTCTGGGATGGCGCAGGCAGCCTGCTGAGCGACGCCATCCGCACCGGCGTCACCCCGCTGGGGCCGATCGCGCAGCCCGCAGCGCCTGGCAGGCCGCCCAGCGCGGTCGATTCCCTGTATTGAGTCTGCCCATGATGACGACCCCGACCCCCGATGCCAGCGCCGCCGCTGCGGCCACCATTTACCACAACAGCCGCTGCAGCACCTCGCGCAAGGCGCTGGAGTTGCTGCAGGCGCATGGCCTGCAGCCGCAGGTGGTGGACTACCTCAAGACCCCGCTGACGCGCCAGCAACTGGCGCAGTTGATTGCGGCCAGCGGCCTGACGGTGCGCGAGGCCGTGCGCAGCAAGGAGGCGCTGTATGAAGAGCTGCAACTGGCCCAGGCCGATGATGCGGCGTTGCTCGATGCCATGGCCGCGCACCCGGTGCTGCTCAACCGCCCCTTCGTCGTCACCGCCAAGGGCACGCGCCTGGCCAGGCCGGTGGATGCGCTGCTCGACATTCTGTAAGAGCCTGTTCAAAGCTGCGCCCCGGCTGCAGTGGCGGGCGCGGGGCGCGCCCACCCAGGCGCATC
>JAUMYI010000202.1:0-2855 GCA_030528705.1 Comamonadaceae bacterium
CATCGACTCCGCCGCCGCCAAGGCCAAGTACGACAACGGCGTGCTGGTGCTGACCTTGCCCAAGAAGCAGGCCGGCGCCTCGCAGCGCCTGATGGTGGAATAAGCCCGCCGCGCGGGGCCAGAAGCCCCGCAGCAATCATTTCTTTGGGCCGCCTGCGGGCGGCCCTTTTCGTTTCTGGCTTGTTCGCTTGGGGCGCGCCCATTGCATCCCTGTCCCCTGTGAGATTGTGGCGCGGCGCGCAACTCCCGTAGAATGCGCGGCGGAAATAGCACGACCGTTCTATTTTTTCCCAACCCGTTTCTAAGGAGACTTCATGACGGCTGAATACAAGGTGCTCGACGGCGTGGCACTGATTACGCTGGACAACCCGCCCGTCAACGGGCTGAGCCATGCCACGCGCCAAGGCATCGTCGATGGCCTGCACCAGGCCCTGGCCGACGATGGCGTGCAGGCCATCGTGATCACCGGCGCGGGCAAGGCCTTCAGCGGCGGCGCCGACATCACGGAGTTCGGCAAAGAGGCCGCGCTGCGCGAGCCCAATTTGCACAGCGTGATCGGCGTGGTGGAAAACGCCAGCAAGCCGGTGGTGGCGGCCATTCACACGGTGGTCATGGGCGGCGGCCTGGAGTTGGCGCTGGCCTGCCATTACCGCGTGGTGGCATCGGGCACCAAGGTGGCCCTGCCCGAGGTCAAGCTGGGCCTGTTGCCCGGCGCGGGCGGCACGCAGCGCCTGCCGCGCGCCATTGGCGTGGAGGCCGCGTTGAACATGATCGTCAGCGGCGAGAGCGTCGATGCCGATCTGCTGGCCAGCATGCCGGGGCAAAAACTGTTCGACGAAGTGGTGCAGCAGCCCGAACAGCTGCTGGAGGAGGCGCTGGCTTTTGCCAAATCCGTGGCCAAGGTCAAGGATTTGCCCAAGGTGCGCGACCTGCCGGCCAAGCACCCGCAGGGCGAGGCCTTCTTCCAGTTCGCGCGCAACACGGTGGGCGCGGTGGCCAAGAACCTGCCCGCGCCGCTCAAGTGCGTGGAGGCTGTGGAAGCGGCCACCAAGATGAAGTTCAGCGATGGCCTGGCCAAGGAGCGTGAGCTGTTCATCAACCTGATGTGGACGCCCGAGTCGCGCGCGCTGCGCCATCTGTTCTTTGCCGAGCGCGCGGCCTCCAAGATCAACGACGTGCCGGCCGATACGCCCAAGCGCGAGATCAAGAGCGTGGGCGTGATTGGCGCGGGCACCATGGGAGGCGGCATTGCGATGAATTTCCTCAATGCCGGCATTCCCGTGACCATCCTGGAGACCAAGCAGGAGGCGCTCGATCGCGGCCTGGCCACGATCCGCAAGAACTATGAAGCCCAGGTCAAGAAGGGCAAGCTCGCGCAGGACAAGTATGAGGCGCGCATGGCGCTGCTCAAGCCCACGCTGAGCTACGACGATCTCAAGGATGTGGACCTGGTCATCGAGGCTGTGTTCGAGGACATGGGCGTGAAGGAGCAGGTGTTCAAGAAGCTCGACGAGGTGCTCAAGCCCGGCGCCATCCTGGCCTCGAACACCTCGACGCTGGATTTGAACCAGATCGCCGCCTTCACCCAGCGCCCGCAGGACGTGGTGGGCCTGCACTTCTTCAGCCCCGCCAACGTCATGAAGCTGCTGGAGGTGGTGCGCGGCGAGAAGACCGCGCACGACGTGCTGGCCACGGTGATGGCGCTGGCCAAGAAGATCCGCAAGGTGGCGGTGGTTGCCGGCGTGACGGATGGCTTCATCGGCAACCGCATGATCGAGCAATACGGCCGCCAGGCGGGCTTTTTGCTCGACGAGGGCGCCACGCCGCAGCAGGTGGACAAGGCCATCGAGAAATTCGGCTTTGCCATGGGGCCATTTCGCATGGGCGATCTGGCCGGCAACGACATTGGCTGGGCGATTCGCAAGCGCCGCGCCGTGGAGCAGCCGGAGATGCGCTACAGCAAGACCGCCGATCTGTTGTGCGAGAAAGGCCGCTTTGGCCAGAAGACCGGCGCGGGCTGGTACGACTACGAGCCGGGCAAGCGCGAGCCCATCGTCAACCAGGAGGTGCTGGAGATGATCGAGCAGCACCGCAAGGACATCGGCATCACGCCGCGCAAGATCAGCGATGAGGAGATCGTGCAGCGCCTGGTGCTGGCGCTGGTCAACGAGGGCGCGCGCATCGTTGAGGAGGGCTTCGCCCAGCGCGCCAGCGACATCGACATCGTTTACCTGTACGGCTACGGCTTCCCGTTCTGGCGCGGCGGGCCGATGAACTATGCCAACGAGCTGGGGCTGTTCAACGTGGTCGAAACCATGAAGCGTTTTGCCCGGAACCCGCACGACGATGCGCAGTTCTGGCAACCGGCCGCTCTGCTGGCGCAACTGGCCAAAGAAGGCAAGCAGTTCAAGTAAAAGGATGACCGACATGACCAATGCAGTGATTGTTTCCACCGCACGCACGCCGCTGGCCAAGAGCTTCAAGGGCTCGTTCAACCTCACGCACGGCGCCACGCTGGGCGCGCACGCCGTCAAGCACGCCGTCGAGCGCGCCGGCATCGAGGCGGCCGAGATCGAGGACGTGCTCATGGGCTGCGCCACGCCCGAAGGCGCCACCGGCGCCAACATCGCGCGCCAGATCGCCGTGCTCGCCGGCCTGCCCATTAGCGTCTCGGGCCAGACCATCAACCGCTTTTGCTCCTCGGGCCTGCAAACCATTGCCACGGCCGCGCAGCGCATCATCGCCGGCGAGGGCGATGTGTTCGTCGCCGGCGGCGTGGAGAGCATCTCCTGCGTCGCGCCGGTGATGAACCAGCACATGCTGATGGACCCGGAGCTGGCCAAGCTCAAGCCGGA
>JAUMYI010000202.1:2955-4148 GCA_030528705.1 Comamonadaceae bacterium
GGCGGCACCATCGCCGCGGGCAATGCCAGCCAGTTCTCCGACGGCGCGGGCGCCTGCGTGCTGGTCAGCGAGGACTACGCCGGCCGCCATGGCCTCAAGCCGCTGGGGCGCTTCCTGGGCTTTGCCGTGGCCGGCTGCGAGCCCGATGAAATGGGCATCGGCCCGGTCTTTGCCGTGCCCAAGGTGCTCAAGAAGCTGGGCCTGAAGGTCGAGGACATCGACCTGTGGGAGCTCAACGAAGCCTTTGCCGTGCAGGTCATCTACTGCCGCGACAAGCTGGGCATCCCGCCCGAGAAGCTCAACGTCAACGGCGGCGCCATCGCCGTGGGCCACCCCTACGGCGTCTCCGGCCAGCGCCTGACCGGCCACGCGCTGATCGAGGGCAAGCGCCGTGGCGCCAAGAAAGTCATGGTGACCATGTGCATCGGCGGCGGCATGGGCGCTGCCGGCGTGTTCGAAGTGCTTTGAGTGATGCCATGCATGCCGGCCAGCGGCCTGGCATGCACCGCAGCAAAACCAAAGGCGCAGCCTGTCACAGGGCTGCGCCTTTTGCACTCTGGCGTGTGGTGTTCTGCCGTTTGTGTTCTGCCGGGTGCCAGAACCTGTGTTCAAAACTCGGCGGGGGATTCGAAGAACATGGGCTTGCCGCTGATGGGGTGCTCAAAGCCCAGCTCGCGCGCGTGCAGCAGCAGGCGCGGCGCGGCGTTGAGGGCTGCGCCCTGGGCGTAGAGCGGGTCGCCCAGGATGGGGTGGCCGATGCTTTGCAGGTGCACGCGCAGCTGGTGCGTGCGGCCGGTGATGGGCTCCAGATCCAGCCGGGTGTGGGCGATACGGTAGTGCGGCGCATCGCTCGGGGCGGGCAGCACGCGCCAGCGCGTCTGGCTGGGCTTGCCGCGTACTGCATCGACGATGTGCAGCGGGCGGCGCTCCCAGTCGAGGGCCAGCGGCTTGTCGATCAGGCCCCAGCCGGATTGCGCGTTGGCGGCGGCGTTGTCATCGCCTGGGCTGGGCGGCGGCGCGTCCAGGCGCCCGGCGACGACGGCTGTGTAGCGCTTGTGCACCTGCCGCTGGGCAAAGGCGATGGACAGCAGGCGCTGCACCTGCGCGCTGCGCGCCATGACCAGCAGCCCGGAGGTGGACATGTCCAGCCGGTGCACGATCAGCGCATTGCGCCAGTACTGTTGGGCGCGCCA
>JAUMYI010000203.1 GCA_030528705.1 Comamonadaceae bacterium
GGGCTGCGCCAGGCGCCGGTGGAGCAGTTTGCCGCCATCGTGCCGGCCAGCATGATCGTGTTCTCACTGGCCATTTCGATGCTGCTGCTGCGCGCCCGGCTGCGCCGCAGCGAGTGGCTGGGCATTGCGCTGATCGTCATTGGCATGGCCGCCGTGGCGCTGCACAGCATGCGCACGGCGGGCCTGGGCGCGGCGCAGGCCTATGGGCTGTTCCTGCTCGGCGGCCTGCTGTGGGCCGTGTACACCGTCACCGCCAAGGCGCTGTGCCGCTCGGCCTTTCACGCCACGGCCATCGTCTCGGTGCTGTCCATGCTGGCGTTTGCGCCGCTGTACCTGCACGCCAAGGGCCTGGCCTTGATGGCGCAGCCGCTGCAGATGCTGCTGCCGCACATCGTTTACCAGGGCTTTTTCGTCTCCATCCTGGCCCTGTATCTGTACAGCCAGGCCGTGCTGCTGCTGGGCCCGACCGTGGGCAGCCTGTTTGCCGCGCTGGTGCCGGGCCTGGCCACGGTGATTGCCGCGCTGTTCCTGCATGAACAACCGGCGCAGGCCACCATCGCCGGCCTGCTGCTGGTGACGCTGGGCATGGGCGTGGCTTTGTTCAGGGCGCGACCGGCGCCGGTGCGCTGAAGCGGCGCTTCATTGCAAATGCGCTGCGGCGCTGCGCTCCTCCTGCTCGAACACCTGCACGTCATCGGCCAACAGGATGGCCAGCGGCCGCGTGCCCGGGAATGCGGCCAAGATGATGGCCAGCATGGCCGTCAAGGGGATGGCCAGGATGGCCCCTGCAATGCCCCACAGGCTGGACCACAGCGACAAGGCCACCAACACGACCACGGGCGAGAGATTGACCTGGCGGCCAATGGTGCGAGGCTCCAGCACATTGCCCACGTACAGCTGCGCCGCCGTCAGCAAGGCGGCCACCGTCAGCGTGGTCTGCAATGAGCCAAATTGCGCCAGCGTCAGCAGCACCGGAAAGCTCACGCCCAGGAACGAGCCTACGTAGGGGATGTAGTTCAGCAAGGCGATGATCAGCGCCCAGAACAGCGCAAAGTCCACGCCGAACCACCACATCACGGCAAAGGACAGGCTGCCGAGCACGACATTGATCAGCGTCTTGGTGGCCAGGTAGTTGCCAATGCGGCTGTTGACTTCACGGATGATTTGCTGCGTCTGCTGCGCGCCGGCGCCGGACATGGCCACGGCCAGCTTGTGCGCGAAGCGGCCGCGCTCGCCCAGCAAAAAGGCCATGTAGATGACCACCAACAGCGTCAGGCTGAGCAAGGCGCCCACCGAGCCCAGGGCGCTGCCCAGCAGGGCCTGTAGGTTGAGCTTGTCCACCGTGGCGCTGCGGATGCTGCGCCAGCTGGCCTCTTGATCGAGCTGCAGCGCCGTGGTGACGCGGGTGAAGATCTGCTCCAGATTGGCCTGGTAGCGCGGCGCGGCAGCCAGCACGCTCTCGGCCGTGCCCACGACGATGTTGATCAAGGTCACGACCAGCGACACAAAGCCCAGCAGCACCAGCATGCGCCGCGCCCAGGCGGGCCAGCGCCGCAGCCCTGGCAAGCGCCCCAGCCAATCGGCCGCAGTCACCAGGATGTACACGGCGATCAGGGCCACCAGAATCGGCGTCAGCACGCCCTGGCCCAGATGCAGCAGCCAGCCAATCATGATGGTCAGCAACACCGCATGAACCAGGGTTTGCAAGGGGCGCGCAGGCGCAGAAGAAGTCATGGCGAATTCCACAGCGGTTGATCATTGCAAATGCCGGCGCAGCATACGCGCTTTTGCGCCTTGGCCGCATCAGCGCGCGACAGGGCTGGGGCGGGTTTTGCCGCAGAATGCGGCCTGCGCTGCAAGCCCATGCCCACCGCTTGCGATGGGATGCAGCGCCCTGGGCCATCCATTGATTTGAAGAGGAGAAACAGATGACTTCCGCATGGTGGTTTTGGCTGTTCGCCGGTCTGGTGTCGCTGCTGGGCGGCGTGCTGGCCCTGCTCAACCCGTTTGCGGCCACCTTGACGGCCGAGCTGCTGGTGGGCTGGACTTTCGTGGCCGTGGGGGCCGCGGCCTTGCTCTCGGCGCTGCGCGAGCGCGGCAAGGGCGGGCGCCTGATGAGCGTGCTGCTCGGGCTGGTGGCCTTGATCATGGGCATCGAGCTGCTGGCCAAGCCCCTGAGCGGCATCGTCTCGCTGACCGTGGTGGTGGGCGTCATTTTGCTGGTCAGCGGCGTGCTGCGCATCGCCTTCGCGCTGCGCCAGCCGCGCAGCACGGCGCGCTGGGCGCTGCTGCTGTCGGGCCTGCTCTCGCTGGCGCTGGCCGGCATGATCTTCAGCGATTTTCCCCAGTCGGCCGCCGTCGTGCTGGGCCTGTTTCTGGCCATCGAGCTGATCGCCAATGGCGTGGCGCTGATCATGCTGGCGCTGGCGCGCAAGGCCTTGCTGGCGCGGCTGCGCTGAAAAGCGCCTGTTCACAGGGCGCAGCGCGCCTACACCAATCGCGCCGCTTCCAGCTCTTTCTTCAGATAGGCGTAAAACAGCGGCGCTGCCACCAGGCCGGCCGGGCCGAACAAGGCCTCGCTGAGGAACATCACGGCCAGCAACTCCCACACGGCGATGTGCGTTTTCTGCCCGACCACTTTGGCGTTGATGAAGTACTCGGCCTTGTGGATCAACACCAGAAAGCCCAGGCAGGCCAGGGCCGTCATGGGCGAGACCGACAGCCCCACCAGGGTGATGACGACGTTGCATAGCAGGTTGCCGACGATGGGCACCAGCCCGGCCACGAAGGTCAGCGTGATCAGTGCCGGGGTGTAGCGCAGCTCCATGCCAAACAGCGGCAAGATCACCAGCAGGAACAAGGCCGTCAGCACGGTGTTGAAGCTGGCGATCCAGAACTGGGCCGTGACAATCTGCCGGAACGCCTCGCCAAAGCGCGCCACGCGCAGCTTCAAAGCGTCGGTCAGCGGCGCGTGCCAACTGGTGTGCACCCGCACAGCGGCCAACGCGCCAATGAGCAAGCCCACGTAGGCGTACAAAAAGCCCAGCAGCCACACCCGCCCGGCATTGGCCATGGCCGCCGCCTTGGACCACAGGTAGAAGGCCACGCTGCGCTGAAAGTCCTCGGCCTCGGCTGGCAACATGCTGGCGATGTCCTCGGGCAGATTGCTGCGAAACTCCAGCACCACGCGGGCCACATAGTCGGTCAGCTCGGTGAACTGGTGCGGCGCGCTCAGCAGCACGCCACGGTAGCGGCTGAGCGTGAAAAACAGCACCAGCAACGGGCCGACGATGACCAGCGTGCAGGCCAGGCTGGACATCCAGCGCAGCACGCTGGCCGGCGGGTGACGCCAGCGCAGGCGCACCAGGCGCACCAGCAAGGTGTTGAGCCAGCGCGTGAGCAAAAACCCCAGGCAGGCGGCCAGCAGCCCGGGCAATACCCCGACGACCATGACCAGCAACAGGCCTGCGGCCATGAGCACGTAGCTGGCCACGCGGATCGGCATGGCCACGTGGCTGTCCAGCCCGGCGCTGGCCACCGGCGGCGCGCCGTGAATGGCCGGCTGCGCCGCCGCGGCGGGCGCGGGCATCGAAGAAGAGCTGGCGGGCGGCTGCACGTGCTTCAGACCACGGTCACGGCCGCAACGCCGGCATCACGCGGCGCGATGCGGCCAATGGTGTACACCGTCTCGCCCTGCGCCTGCAGCGTCTGGGCCACGGCCTGGGCCTGCTCGGGCGCCACCACCAGCACCATGCCGATGCCGTTGTTGAAGGTGCGGTTCATTTCCACGTCGTCAATGCCCGCTGTGGCCTGCAGCCAGGCGAACAGCTCGCTTTGCGGCCAGCTGCCCGCCTGCAGTTGCGCGCCCAGCCCGTCGGGCAGGATGCGCGGGATGTTCTCCAGCAGGCCGCCGCCGGTGATGTGCGCCAGGCCCTTGATGGGGTGTTGCGCCAGCGCGGCCAGCACGCTGCGCACATACAGGCGCGTGGGCGCCATCACCGCCTCGCGGAAGGGCTGGCCATCGAGCGTGGCCGGCAACTGGCTGCCGGCGCGGTCGATGCACTTGCGCACCAGCGAAAAGCCATTGGAGTGCACGCCGCTGCTGGCCAGGCCCAGCACCACGTCGCCTGCGGCAATCTGCTTGC
>JAUMYI010000204.1 GCA_030528705.1 Comamonadaceae bacterium
GCGCCCTGCCCGCCCGGCGCGGCATGGGCATGGCCGGCGGCCAGCACCACGGTGCAGCCGGTGGCGCGCCCGGCCATCTGGGCATGGCCGGCGGCAATGCCCGGCACATCGGTGATGCAGCTGGGGCGCTGCAGGCGCTGGGCCATGTCGTCCATTCGTGCGCGCTCCAGCAGGTGCTTATTCGACTTCTTCAAACACCAGCGCCGGCGGCTCGACGACGCGCACCAGGCTGCCCAGCTCGTGCTGGATGCGGTTGGCGAAGTAGCTGTTTTGCGTGTCGGGCTCCAGCGCGGCAATGGCCAGGTTGGCCAGCGGCTGGCCCAGGGGCACGTAGTAGCTGCCCGCCGGCACGGTGACGCGCTCGCGCGCCAGTTGCACCTGCACGCGCAGAATCTGCGCCTCGCGGCCCATGGGGCCGAGCACGTCCTGGCGCTGACCCTGCTCGCGGGCCGTTTCCTGGTAGCGCTCGACCTGCAGATCACCGGCCTCGGCCACGCGCAACACGTTCACGCCCAGCATTTGCAGCCGGGCCACGGCCTCGCCTTCGCTGTGCGCCAGCAGGTAGCCGCAGGGGCGGTTGCGCTGGCGCGTGCTTTGCAGCTGCAGCGAGGATTTCCAGGGCAGCCTGCGCACCACGTCGGCGCCGGTGTTTGGATCCAGCAGCAGCACTTCCTTGTGCTCCTGCGTCTGCGCCGCGTCGATGACGATCTGGCCGCTGCAGGCCGAGGAGGCGGCCTCGCGCTCGACGTAGCTCTTGACCTGCTGCAGGTGCGAGGCGCGCACGGCGGCCTGCTCCAGCACCTTGCGCAGCAGCACCACGTGCGTGTGCACGCGCCGCTGGATGTGGTGGCGGCCGATGCCCACGCCGCGCGTCTCGATCAGCAGGCTCACGGCGTTCTTCAGGCCGTTGACGTTGCGCCCCGTATCCGGGCGGATGCCGCCCATGGACAGCGATTGATCCTGCATGTCGCTGGAGGTCGTGAAATACCACTGCGCGCGCAGGTCGTGGCGCTTGAGCTCCTCGAACATGGGCTGCACGAACCACTCGTTGGCCGCCTTGATGGTGAAGTCGCCGATGTTGGGCGTATTGGCGTACTGCAGCATGGCGTCGTAGGCCTGCACGAGCTGGAACTTCTGCTGCACGCGCCCCATGACGCTGAATTCGTGGCTGTCGACGATGACCAGCGGCCGGTAATCGCGCACCAGCTGCGCCAGCGCGCGCGCCTCGGGCGTGCGCAGCAGCAGGTGGTCGCGGTTGAGGTCGATGTCATTGCCCAGCGCGCGCTGGCCGGCCAGCGCGCCATCGGGGTTGGCGCGCGGCACGACGATGACGTTGAGTTGGCTCAGCACCGAGGCCCATTGCCCATTGAGCAACTGCTCGGCCGCCACCAGCAGGGCTTCGCCCGCGGCCGGCTCATTGCCGTGCTGCTGGCCGATGAGCAGCACCGTGGGCTTGCCCGAGCGCGCAAAGCCGGCCGGATCCAGCGTCACGCCCTTGCCCATCAGCAGCGCATGGATGGGCGCGCCAGCCTGCGAGCGGCCAATCACCAGCGGCTGGGCCGCAACGCCGGCCACGGGCCGCGCCGCCAGCTGGCCCAGCAAGGACTGGATCTCCTCATTGCTGCTGAACTGCTCGCGCCCGGGCTGCAGGCCTGGCGTGGCATAGCGCACCGCCGGCTCGGCAAAGCGCGCCGCCACCGCCGGGCTGTAAGCGGCGGCCTCGCCCTGCACGCCCATGGCCACGGGCTGGCCGGGCGGCAGGCGCTGCACCTGGCCCGCCTGCACGGCTGGGCCCTGCTCCCACGGCGGCAAGGGCGTGCTGCTGCATGCCGCCAGCAAGCCGGCCAGCAGCAGGCTGGCCATGCCGCCCCCCAGCCGGCGGCCTGCTGGGGCGGTCGAAGATGTTGGGGCGATGGTTCGGGTCCTTGGATGCATGGCCTGCCTCTCTGTGCGTTGTTCTCGTTGGTGAACCGGTTTTCAAAACAGCTCAATCCGCCGCCATGCCCAAAGCCTGTGCGGGCGGCGGCAAAACGGCCTGCGTGCGCAGGCCGGCGCAAACCATACCATAGCTGCGCGCCCTGCCCCGCGGCATGGGGCAGGCTTTCAGGCAGATGCCAAGGCGCTGGGCGGGTCTGGCTCCGGCCCTGGCTCGGCAGCGGGGGCCGGGGCGGGCTCTGCCGCCGGCTGGGCCGAGGCGCTGGCCTGCGTCTCTTGCGGTGCTGGCGGCGCTGGCTGTGCTGGCCTCAGCGCCGCGTCTGCGTCGCCCTGCGCGGGCTGCGGGGCTGGCGCGCCCCCTGCATCGGGCCTGGCGTTGGCTGAAGGCTCAGGGGCCGCTGCGGCCGCGTCCGTCACAGGCGCAGAGCTGCCCGCTCCCTCAGCCGGGGCGGCATCGGCGACGGTATCGGCGGCGGCATCACCGGCAGACGCCAGCGCCGGGGCAGCGGGTGGCTGGGCGGGCCGGGGCAGCACAGGGCCGGGCCGCGGCGCAGGGGCCGGTGGCGCCATCGAGGCCATCGGGCCGCGCCAAGCGGCCAGAACCTCCAGGCAGTAATGCGCATACCACAGCGAAGTCAGCGCGAACACCCAGGTAAACAGCCAGACAGCCAGCGGAATCAGCACCACGAAGGCCACGGCAAAGATCAGCCCCGAAGCCCAGAGCACGCTGGGCGCGGCGCTGAGAAAACCGCACAGCACGCCGATGAGCAACAGCGGCCAGCGCTGCCGGGCCATGATCTGGCGCCGCTCGGCAGGGCTGGCGTACTGCGCCAGCGCATCAAAGCTCAGGATGCGGTAGGCCAGCCAACCCCAGATCAGCGGCGGCAGCACCAGCGCCAGCGGCGGGATCAGCCACAGCACCAGCGTGGCCAACAGCGCCATGCAGGCCATGACGGTGGACAGCAGCGACCAGCCCAGGCTCTGGAAGAACTGGTTGCCGCCGCGCCGCTGCAGCCCAGGGAAGCGCCGCTGGGCCACATCCTTGGCCATCATTGGCGTCATGAACAGGCTCACCAGCAGCAAGCTGAGCACGATCAGCAGCGGCGTGACCAGCATCACCACCAGCAGCTGAGCAAAAAACGCCGTGGCATTGGCAAAGCCCAGCTCAACCAACCGCGCATCGAACCAGCCCCAGATGCTGCTGCCCTCCATCCAGGCGGCCATGGCGGCGGTGGCGCTGTCCCAGTACAAATAGCCCAGCAACAGGCTGGCGGCAATGATCAGCCCCAGCGGCAACAGCGACAAGGCGATGATGCGCGGCCGGAAGCTATCGACCAGCGCGCGCCAGAACGATTCCAGAATGCGTGTCATCTCATTCCTTTCCGAAAGCCTGTGGCGGCACTACAAAAAACACACCAGCCAGTGGCACTCCCTCTCCCTTGCAAACGCCCCGTGTGTGCGCTCTTTCTGTGCGCTCAAGAAGCCCATCGTTGGCGTACCCGATAGTGCTCAAAATCCTGCTTTGTTCAAGCGGGCGTATGCGTCACAGCCTTCTTGAAGGCCGTTGTCACAGGCTTGGCGATACCACTCTTTGGCTGTGGCGGTGTTTTGTTTGACGCCGCGACCAATCTCGTACATCACCCCCAGGTTGTGTTACGCAGTCGCATTCCCCTGCTGGACTGCTTTGCGATACCACTTCAGTGCCTGGGCATCGGCGCGGCAATGCAGGCGATGCGGTTCAGATTCATGACGGGTTCCTTTCTTTGGCTTGAACAAAGGCACACATCAGGACACACAAGACCGACCGCAAACGCCCATCACCCCAACGCCGCAATCACCTCCGGCGGGGCCTGCACCAGTTCGATCAGCACGCCTTCGCCCGAAATGGGGAATTCGTCGTTGGACTTGGGGTGCAAAAAGGCGATGTCGTAGCCGGCTGCGCCTTTGCGGATGCCGCCGGGGGCCATGCGCACGCCCTGGGCGGCCAGCCACTCGACGGCCTTGGGCAGGTCGTCCACCCACAGGCCGACGTGGTTGAGCGGCGTGGCGTGTACGGCGGGCTTGCCTTCGGGGTCGATGGGCTGCATCAGATCGACTTCGACTTTGTAGGGGCCTTGGCCCATGCTGAGGATGTCTTCATCGACGTTCTCGCGCTCGCTGCGGAAGTTGCCAGTCACTTCCAGCCCCAGGGCATCGACCCA
>JAUMYI010000205.1 GCA_030528705.1 Comamonadaceae bacterium
CACCTGCTTGTAGCGATCCATGCGCTGCATTTGGTAGAAGGGGCCTTCGTCGGGCCTCATGCCCAGCCAGGCCATGCTTTCCAGGATCACGTCGACGGCGGCCTGGGTGGATCGCTCCTGGTCGGTGTCTTCAATGCGCAGGATGAAGTCGCCGCCCTTGGCCTTGGCAAAGGCCCAGGGGTAGAGGGCGGAGCGGATGTTGCCCAGATGGATGAAGCCGGTGGGCGAGGGGGCGAAGCGGGTGCGGACTTTGCCGCCAGTGGCTTGGGCGTGGGCTTGGGTGCTCATGGTGCGTGTGGGTGGTGTTGGGTGTGGCCAATGGGTGCTCAGAGCCTGCTCACAAAATCTGCAGGCCGCGTTGCAGGTCGCGCTGCAAGTCCTCAGGATGCTCCAGCCCGACCGAGATGCGCAGCAGCCCCTGGCCAATGCCGGCGGCCTGGCGTTGCGCCTCGCTCAGGCGGCCGTGCGAGGTGGTGGCCGGGTGCGAGATGGTGGTCTTGACGTCGCCCAGGTTGGTGGTGCGGCTGAGCAGCTGGCATTGGTCGATGACGGCAAAGGCATTGGCGCGCAGTTGCTCGGGCGATTGGCCGGGCACTTCAAAGGCCAGCACCGCGCCGCCAGCGCCGCCTTGCTGACGCATGGCCAGCGCGTGCTGCGGATGGCTGCTCAGGCCAGGATAGTAGACCCGCCCGACCTTGGGGTGCTGCTCCAGCCACTGGGCCAGCGCCAGCGCATGGCCGCTTTGGGCCTGCATGCGCACGAACAGGGTTTCCATGCTTTTGAGCACGACCCAGGCGTTGAAGGGCGAGAGGCTGAAGCCGGCCGTGCGCAGGTAGGGGCCGAGCTTTTGCTCGACCAGCGCATGGCTGCCGCAGACGGCGCCAGCCATGACCCGGCCCTGCCCTTCGAGGAATTTGGTGCCCGAGTGCAGCACGAAATCGGCCCCCAGCGCAGCGGCCTGTTGCAGCGCGGGCGTCAGAAAGGAGTTGTCCACCGCCAGCCAGGCGCCGCAGTCGTGCGCCAGATCGGCCAGGGCCTGGATGTCGCAGACTTCGGTCAGCGGGTTGGTGGGCGTCTCCGCAAACAGCAGCCTGGTGCGGCCGGGGCGGATGGCCTGGCGCCATTCGTTCACGTCGGTCTGCGAGACGAAGCTGGTTTCCACGCCAAAGCGTTGCAGCTCGCTGCCCAGCAGCCTGATGGTGGAGCCGAACATGGAGCGCGAGGCCACGATGTGGTCGCCGCTTTGCAGCAGGCCATAGGCCAAGGTGGCGATCGCCGCCATGCCGGTGGCCGTGCCCAGCGCACATTCGGTGCCTTCCAGTGCAGCCAGGCGCTGCTCGAAGCTGGTGACGGTGGGGTTGGCAGTGCGCGTGTAGGTAAAGCCGGGTTGCTCACCGGCAAAGCGCCGCGCCGAGGTCTGGGCATCGGGCTGCACGTAGCTGCTGGTGAGGAACAGGGCTTCGGAGTGCTCGCCGTACTGGCTGGGCTCCAGGGCCTGACGCACGGCCAAGGTCTGGCGATGCAAGCTGCCTGACTGCGGCAAAGAAGTTTCGGGGTCGGTCACAGAAAGCTCCATTGGGTTGCTGGCCCTGGGTGCGCTGCCCGGCATTGCAGGCGCTGGCAGCGCGCGGGGCTGCTGCCTGCGCTGGGCAAGGCGGCATCAGTAATCGGGCTGCCAGTCCACGACGATTTGCCCATCGGCCAGCGATACGCTGTCCACATAGGCATCGACGAAGGGGATCAGGTGTTCGCGCAGGCGCGGCGCAGCGGGAGCATCGGCCGGCGGCTGCTCGCGCACCACCAGCACGGACTGCGGGCCGTTGGAGAGCATCTCCGCCACCGCGCCCAGCACCACCGCCTGCCGGTTGCGCACCTGCAGGCCGAGCAGGTCTACCCAGTAAAACTCGCCCTCGGGCAGCGCCGGGAAGGCGCTGCGCGGCAAGGCGATGGTGGCGCCGCGCAGGGCCTGCGCCACGTCACGGTCGTCAATGCCTTGCAGCTGCGCCACCAGCGCATCGCCCTGCGGCTTGAGCTGCAACACGCGCACTTGCAGCGGCGCGTCGAAATGGCGCGGGCCCTGGCGGCGCTGTGCATCGGGCGGCGCAATGAACCAATCGCGCGCCTCGTGCAACGCATCGGCATCGGCGCTGAACGGCGCGAGCTTGATCCAGCCGCGCACGCCCCAGGCCCCGGTGATGCGCGCCAGGTCAATCAGCGGCGCGGGCGGCGCCTGGGCCGCCAGTTGCGCCAATGCCTGACGCAGCTGCGCCCCTGCTGGAGCAGCCGCATCGGCCAACGTGCCGGGCATGGCTGGCATGGGGGAGCTTGCAGGGGATGCGGCAGAGGGATGGGCGGGCTTGCGCTTGCGATACTGCATGAAAGCAAGGTCTCCAATGGCTTGAACACGCCGGCGCCGATGTTCACCACGGCGCCCGGCAAGACCCCATGCCCGGCGCGGCAGGCGCACACGCCAGGCACAATAAAAAACAGGCGCTGCACCACTTGCGTGGCCAGAGCCTGTCGATGGCAACGGGCGGCGCTAAAAAATTACACGGCCCGAAAGACCTTGCACGAGAGGCCCGCAATGTGCCCCTGCGCTGCCTATCAAGCAGCTACTTGCTGCTTGGCCGATTGCTTGATCAGGCGCTGCACGGTCTCCGATGCCTGGGCGCCCACGCCTTGCCAGTAGCTCAGGCGGTCATGGCTGAGCTGCAAGCCTTGCTCGGCGCCACGGGCATTGGGGTTGTAGTAGCCAATGCGCTCGATGAAGCGGCCATCGCGGCGCACGCGCTTGTCGGCAACAACGATGTTGTAGAACGGACGGGCCTTGGAGCCGCCGCGAGAGAGTCTGATTACGACCATTGCGAGAATTTCCTTTGGGCCTGCATGGCTGGCATCAACACATAACCCGCCCAGCGCATGCAAAAAAATCCGCAGCGTTGAGAGACACGCGACATGACCACCCGGCCAGCGACGACGCTGCAAAAGCCGCAGATTATAGCAACAGCCAGGCGGCGCAAGGCAAGCTGGCGCTTGTGACACTCTGCCAAGCTTCTGCTGCCAAAGCATTTGCATGCACTGCTGCCCGCGACAGTGCAATGGCACAATCGCCCCCCATGAAGCCGACAGCCCGCACCACTGCCCGCTCTGCCCCCAGCCCCGGAGACGACGAGGCCCACGCAACACATGCCCGGCCGCCGCATGGCGAGCGCGCCACGCGCCAGCGCGCAGCCATCCGCGCCGTGCTGCAGCGCGAGGCGCGCCCGCTCTCCCCGCCCGAGGTGCTCAGCGCCGCGCAGCAGCTCGTGCCTGGTCTGGGCATTGCCACGGTGTACCGCAACCTCAAGGCCATGGTCGAGGCCGGCGAGCTCAGCCCCGTGCCGCTGCCGGGCGATCGCCTGTACTACGAGCTGGCCCACCAGGCCGAGCACCACCACCATCACTTTCGCTGCCAGCACTGCGAAAAGGTGTTCGACGTGCATGGCTGCAACGACACTTTTGCGCGCCTGCTGCCCGAAGGCTTCGTGCTGCAAAGCCACGACATCACGCTCTACGGCCTGTGCTCGGCTTGCAGCGGCAGCGACAGCGGCGCGGCCCAGTGATGCCCCTGCGCCATGCAGGCAGGCGGCGCAGCGCCTGCATCGCCCAACTGGGATGACGGCATGACCCGCATCAACCTCGTCGCCCCCGCCGAGCTGTGCGACCAGCACCTGCTGGCCGAGCACCGTGAGCTCACGCGCATCCCCAATGCCGTCGCCAAAGGCGCGTACCGCCTGCAAGACCAGCCCGCAGACTATTGCCTGGGCACGGGCCATGTGCGTTTCTTCTTCGACAAGCTGGCATTCTTGCTGCGCCGCTACGAGGCGCTGCACGCCGAATGCCTGGCGCGCGGCTTCAAGGTGCAGCACATCTGGCCGCCCGCCTTGCCCGCAGACCCGGCGCTGTGGCAGGACTACACGCCCACCGAGCAGGCTCTGGCGCTGAACCGGGCCCGCATTGCCGAGCGCATGCCGGCGCGGGCGCGTTTTACCTGCGGCGGCCCAAAGGCTGAGTGACTCGCTCGCCTTGCACAGGCTTTGAACAGGCTCTTACCCCGCCACGTCTTCCAGCGGC
>JAUMYI010000206.1 GCA_030528705.1 Comamonadaceae bacterium
CAACACCACGCCGCTGCCGGCCAAGATCTACGCGGGCGAGGGCTGCGCGCAGGTGCTGTTCTTCGAGGGCGACGAGCCGCCCGAGGTCAGCTACAAGGACCGCGGCGGCAAGTACCAGGGCCAACATGGCGTGACGCTGCCGCGCGCCTGAGGCTTCTTGAGCAGGCGCTGAAAACGGGCTGTGCTGCGCCAGACAGCCGGCCCGTTTTCCGTTTTCTTCACCCGGCGCTTGCGCGCTGCCGTTGTGGCTTGCGCCGCCTGGGCCAGGGCAGAGCCAGCAGGCCTAGGGCGATGCAGGCGGCCAGCGCCCAGGCCGGCAGATCGACCAGCCAGCGCAGCAGCAGGCGCAGGGCGTCGCCCTTGTAGGCGATCTTGGCGGCGCGGGCGTGGTATTTGGCAAAGCGCGCCGCGCCACTGCGCTCGAGCACTTGCAAGCCGCGCTGGCCATAGGTGGCGGCCAGGCGCAGGGCGCTGGCGCCGTGCCGCTCGGTCAGGCGCATGTGCTGCGCCAGCACGCTGGCCTGGCCCTGGCTCAGTTGCAGCAGCGCGGCGGTGTGCGGGCCCTGGGCCTTGGCAAAGCGCGCGCTGCGCGCCAGAGAGGCGGCGTCCTCGCTGCGCGCCAGCAGCCGGGGCCCGCCGGGGATGCCGGCCAGGGTGTGCACGTCTTGCAGGATGGCCTGCATGGGCTGAAGGCTGTGCAGCGAGCGCCGGCGCTTGACTTGCCGCGCGCTGGCGATGGCGCTCTGGCCCAGCCAGTCGGGCAGGCGGCCCAGGCGGCGCAAGGTTTTGAGCGTGGCAATGCTGGCCTTGGCCGAGGTGGCGCCGGCCGTGATGGGGGCTGTGGCCCCGGCGGTGGCGCCGCTGGCCAGGGCGCTGCCCACTTGCGCGGCGCTGGCGGCCACGCCCAGGGTGGACAGGGCGATCAGCACCGGGTCGGTGGCTTCGTCATGGGCCATGCGCCAGCCCTGGATGCCCAGGTCGCGCAAATCGCCGATGACGAGAAAATCGCTGGCGATGCCGGCGATCTGGCCGATGTCCTCATCGCTGTGGCCTTGCCAGATGCCTTCGCCGAGCTTGCCCAGCCGGTACAGCCAGGAGCTGCGCTGCTGGGCAATGTGCTGCTGCAGTTGCTGGGCCTGCGGCCGCGTGCGCACGTAGTCGTAGGCTATGAAGAAGTCCAGGTACTGCGCGGCATCGGCCCAGCGTTGCTCGGCCATGAGCTGCTGCACCTGCGGCAGCGGGTCGATGCGGGCCGTGGCCAGCAGGGCCAGCTGGCCGCGCTGCCACCAGGCCAGCGCGGCCGCCAGGGCCAGGGCAAGGCACAGCAGGCGGAGGAAAAACAAGGGCAGGCGCAGCATGGGGCAGGTGCCAACGGCTACAAGCGGTTCTCGCCCAGCAGTTGCAACTGCTCATCGCGCAGGCCCACCAGCAGGGCGCGGCCCTGGGCATCGACGCGCATCTCCCCCCAGCGAGCGTGCTCGTACTGCTGGGCCGTGCCCTCCTGAAAGAAGAAGGCGTTGGGGCCCAGGCGCGGGATGTGGCTCATCTCGCCAGGGCGCAGGCGCAGCGCGATGGTGCCCGCAGGCGGCGTGGGCTGCATGCCCAGGCTGTGCACGGCGGTGGCGCGCTGCTGCCCGTCCAGGCTCAGGTAGGCATAGCGCGGCGGCGTGGGCAGGGCGTGCTGGGTGCTTTGCAGCACTTGGGGGGGAGCGATCTCGCTTTCCAAGCGGTAGCGCAGCGCCATGTAGTCGCCCTGCATCAGCGAGCGCGGATCCACCGGGGCCAGCTCCAGATAGACGGTGCGGCCTTGGCGCAGCAGGGTCTCGAAGCCCAGCACGCTCCAGGCGGCCAGGCCCAGCACCAGCGCGATGCTCAGGGCCAGCGCGGTGCGCAGCGCGCGTGCATGGCTTGCGGCCTGCGTGGCGGGCGTGGCGGCATGGGCGGCACCTGGCAGTGCGTCGGATCGATCGGGCACATGGGGCATATCGGACATGGCAGGGCTCCTTCAAGGCTGGTGCTGGCCAGTGGCCGGGGCGATGGCTGGCGCGCGGCCTGGCAGCAGGCGCTGGCGGTGGTAGGCGGCCGTGGCCAGCAGCAGGCCCAGGCCGGCGCCCATCAGCGTCAGTGATTTGTGCAGCAGGCTGACCTGCATCTCGTAATAGGCCAGGCCCAGCGCCACGGCGGCGCACAGCAGCGCCAGCAGCAGCCAGGCCGGCTGGCGGCGCTGGAACAGCACGGCCGCCAGCGCCAGGCACAGCAGCAGGTTGGGGATGGTCCAGGCCAGCGCCGTCAGCCCCAGTGCTGCCAGCCACCACCAGCGCGCGCGTTGCAGCAAGGGCTGGCCTTGGCCTGGCTGGGCAGCCAGCAGCCAGGCCAGTGTCAGCAGCCAGGCCAGCGCCGTCAGCCAGGGCGCGGCAGCGGCCAGGCCATGCTGGGACGAGGAGAAGTAGCTCAATGCGCTGGTGCCCAGGGTGGCCGTGCCCAGCGCCATGAGCGTCATGGCCTGCAGCCCGGCGCGGGCCCAGCCGGCCAGGGCGGTGGCTGGGCCCGGTGGGCTCGATGGCCCGGCGGGCGCGGCCAGGCCATGCGGCCCGGCGGCGAAGATCCAGCCGGCCAGGGTCGCGCAGCACAGCACGGTGGTGAAGACGCTGAGCGGCTGCTTGTGCAGCAGCATGCCGGCCAGGCAGGCGCCCAGCGCGCTGGCCAGGCACAGCACGCGGTGTTGCGGCAGGCTGGGCGGCAGGCTGGCCAGCAGCGCCAGGATGGCGATGGGCAGCCAGTCCTGCGTGTCCGCCCAGGGCCGCAGCGCGGAGTTGGACAAGAGCAGCGCCAAGCTCAGCCACAGCTGGGCCAGCACCGACAGGGCAAAGCCCAGTTGCTGCATGAACAGCGATTCGTCCGGTCTGGCGCGCATCAGCCACAGGCCCAGGGCAAAGGGCAGCACGGCCAGCAGCGCGGTGGGCAGCTCGATGAGTTCGTCAGACAGCAGGCCCAGACCGCCTGCGGCCAGCAGCAGGCCGCACAGCCAGGCGCTGAAGCTCAGCGCGGCCTTGAGCCACCAGGGCATGGCGTGGGCCAGCGGCGCTGCGGCGGCCGCTGGCGCGGCCGGGCCGGCAGCGCGCGCCGGTTGGGGTTGCTGGGGCTGGCGCGCTGGCCGCGCCGCGCGCCAGACGCGCAGTACATGGCGCGCCGCCAGGCTGGAGGCGGCCAGCAGTGCCAGTGCGACCAGCAGCATCTGCATGTCGCTAGGCATGAAGCGCACTGCAAAGGACCAATAGCAGACCACCACCAGCATGGCGATGTAAACCAGGGCCAGCGCCGCGGCATCGGGGCGCTGCAGGGCATACCAGTACCAGGCCAGGCCGGCGCCGAGCAGGAACAGCAGCGCGTGCTGCTGCTGCACGGGCACGATCAGGCCGATGGCCGTCAGCGGGGCCAGCGCGGCCGCGGCCAATGCCAGCTCGAACCAGCGGCGGCGCTGCGCGGTGAACCAGCGCGGCCGCAGGCTGGCGGCCAGCAGCGCCAGGCCATTGAGCAGCGTCAGGGCGTAGATGTGGGCGTGTTGGCCGCTCCAGCCGTTGAGCAGCAGCCGCAGCGGCCCGGCTATGGGCTCGATCTCCAGCCAGCGCAGCAGGGCCAAATCCAGCACTGCCAGCCACAGCAGCCAGCAGGCCCCTGAGCGCGCCAGCAGCACCACGGGCAGCATCAGCGCGGCCCAGCTGGCAAACAGCTGCCACATGTCGGCGCCGGTCTGGTACTTCTGCCCGATCAGGGCCAGCAGCGCGCCGATGGCGATGCACACCAGCAGGCAGCCCGCGCGCCAGGCCAGGCTGCCCGGGCGCGTGGCCAGCGTGCCGCCGCCGGCCAGCAGCAAGGCCGATACGGCCAGGCCGAACTGGCCCAGGCGGCCCAGCGCCTGCCAGTTGAAGGCGAAGAAAAACACCAGGCCCGTGCCCAGCAGCAGCGCGCCGCTGAGCAGGCACAGCCGCGTGAGAAACGCCCGCCAGCTGCGCGCGCTGGGCGGGCGCGAGGCGGCGTGCGGGTCAAGGGGCGCGAGTGAGAAGAGCGAGGCAGTGGTCGTCATGCGCAGCAC
>JAUMYI010000207.1 GCA_030528705.1 Comamonadaceae bacterium
CCTTGCTGCGGTCGGTGATCTGCATGAAGCCGTCGGCGTCGATGGTGGCCACGTCCCCGGTGGGGAACCAGCCCTGGCCCTGCTCATCGTAGATCAGCGGGTCGTTGCCTTCGAGCTTGTAGTACTTGGACAGAATCCAGGGCCCGCGCACCAGCAAGTCGCCGTAGGTCTTGCCGTCCCAGGGCAGTTCCTCGCCTTTTTCGTTGACGATCTTCATGTCCACGCCGAACACGGCGCGGCCTTGCTTTTGCAGCACCTTGAACTGTTCTTGCTGCGGCAGCTTCAGGTGCTTGTTCTTGAGCTTGCCCAGCGTGCCCAGCGGGCTCATCTCGGTCATGCCCCAGGCGTGCAGCACCTGCACGTTCAGCTGCTTCTCGAAGGTCTCGATCATGGCCGGCGGGCAGGCCGAGCCGCCGATGATGGTGCGCGTGAGCGTGCTGAACTTGAGCTGCTTGGGCAGCATGTGGCCCAGCAGCATCTGCCAGACGGTGGGCACGCCAGCGGCCATGGTCACGCCCTCGCTCTCGATCAGCTCATAGACGGATTTGCCATCCAGCGCCGGGCCGGGGAAGACGATCTTGCAGCCGGTGGCCGCCGCCGCGTAGGGCGTGCCCCAGGCGTTGACGTGGAACATGGGCACCACCGGCAAGATGGCGTCGCTGGCCGAGAGGCACATCACGTCGGGCATGCAGATGCCGTAGGTGTGCAAGGTGGTGGAGCGGTGGCTGTAGACGGCCGCCTTGGGGTTGCCGGTGGTGCCGCTGGTGTAGCACATGCTGGAGGCGGTGTTCTCATCGAGCTGCGGCCAGCGGTACTGACTGCTTTGCCCGGCCAGCCAGGTCTCGTAGCTGACCAGGTTGGGGATGCCGGTGTCGGCCGGCAGCTTGTCGGCATCGCACATGGCCACCCACTTCTTCACGCCCGGGCACTTGCTGTGCACGGCCTGGATCAGCGGCGTGAAGGTGGTGTCAAAGCACAGCATCACGTCTTCGGCGTGGTTGATGATCCAGGCGATCTGCTCGGGGTGCAGGCGCGGGTTGATGGTGTGCAGCACCCGGCCCGAGCCGCTGACGCCGAAGTACAGCTCCATGTGGCGGTAGCCGTTCCAGGCCAGCGTGGCCACGCGCTCGCCCGGCGCGCATGGCTCGGCATCGAGCGCATTGGCCACTTGCCGCGCACGGGCGGCCAAGTCCTTGTAGGTGTAGCGGTGGATGTCGCCCTCGACGCGGCGCGAGACGATCTGGCCGTCGCCGTGGTGGCGCTCGGCATGTTCGAGCATGGCCGAAATCAAGAGCGGTTGGTGCTGCATCAAACCCAGCATGGTTTTTTTCTCCTTGGAAATGTCTTTCAAGTGTCGTTGGGGGATGGGGATGGCCTGCCGGGGCGGTGCAACTGCCTGGTTACCTGTTGCATGGCAGGCTGGCCTGGGGCCAATCCAGCGCGCATTGTCGCCCAGCTTGGCGGCTGCGCAGACCTGCCCAAGCACCCATGGCAGGCCGTGGATAGAATCGCCCGCTGGAGCCCGCCGCTGGCGGGCGCTTCTTTTCTCCCCCTGCCACGGCAGGCGGCGCGCCATGCGCCAGCCCTGCTTTTGCGCCATGAAATTCTTCTTCGACGTTCTGCCCTTCGTGCTGTTTTATGTCTCCTATGTGAAATGGGGGATTTACGTGGCCACCGCCGTGGCCATTGGCGTCTCGGCCCTGCAGATCGTGCTGACCCTGCTGGGCGGGCGCAAGGTCGAGCCCATGCAATGGGTCGGCATGGGCTTGATCGGTGTCTTTGGCGGCCTGACCCTGGTGCTGCAAAACCCCATCTTCGTGATGTGGCGCTCCTCCATCGTCAACTGGCTGCTGGCGGCCGTGCTGCTGGTGTCGCTGCACGTGCTGGGCCGCAATCCGCTCAAGCTGTTGCTGGGCGGGCAGATGCGCATGCCCGAGCACGCCTGGCGCCAGCTAGTCTGGGGCTTGAGCGGGCTGTTTGCCACCATGGGGGTGATCAACATCGTCGTGGCGAAAAACTTCAGCGAGGCCGCCTGGGTCAACTACAAGACCTTTGGCAGCCCGGTCATCAGCTTCGTGGCCATTGCGGCGCTGTTCATGCTGCTGGGCCGGCACATCGAGATCGCTGGCGCGCCCGGCAACGAGGCGCAGCCGGCCACGCCGCCGGGCGATGCCACGACCGGTGACGCCGCGCAGCATCCAGAGCGCCGATGAAAACTAAGGGTTGTTGAGTCGCAGCAGCAAGGCGAAAACGCTTGCAAGGCCTGGACACCTTGCAAGCGTTTTCAACGCAGCAGTTGCGCAGTTTTGACCGACAACACCGCCGCAACACTCAATCTCAGCAACCCCTTGCCCTCAACCCCTTTGCAGTACGCCATGAACCCTTCGCCCGACACCCCAGACATTGCCGCTGCCGTCAATGCAGCCAACGCCGTCACCGCTGCCGCCATCGAGGCGCGGCTGCGCCAGCGGCTGCAGCCCACGGAACTTCTGGTCATCGACGAGAGTCATCAGCACGCCGGCCACGCCGGGGCCAATGGCACGGGTTTGGGCACCCACTTTCGGGTGCACATTGCCTCACCATTGTTTCTGGGGGCCAGCCGCGTGAGCGCGCATCGGCTTGTGTATGATGCGCTGCGCGATTTTTTCGATGCCGGCCTGCATGCCCTGGCCATCGAGCTCAAGCAGTGCTGAACCCGGATCGGGTTGCGGCGGGGGCTTCAAAGCCCCCGCTGCGCTTTGCAGCCCCCGCTGCCACGCTGCCTGGGCGCATGGCCCGGTGCCTGTGGCGCCGCGTTTTCTTTTTTCCACGCCCTGAAAGGCTTTGATCTCAATGAAAAAACAATTGCTGTGCGCCGCTCTGGCCGGCGCCCTGGCTGCAACCGTGCTGCCCGCCTCGGCCAAGGATTTGGCGGTCGTCAACGGCGAGGCCATCCCGCAGGCGCGCTACGACTTCTTCATCAAGCAGTTCGAGGAATCCGGCCGCCCCAAGACCCCTGAGCTGGAGGCCCAGGTCAAGGAGGAGCTGATCCGCCGCGCCGTGTTCGAGCAGGAAGCCAAAAAACTCAAGCTCGAAGACAGCGAGGCCTTCAAGGAAGAAATGGCCCTGGCGCGCCAGACCTTTCTGATTCGTGCGCTGTTCCAGAAGCACCAAAAGGACAACCCCATCACCGACAAGGCCATCAAGGCCGAGTACGACAAATTCGTCGAGCAGCAAAAAGGCTTCGAGTACCAGTCGGCGCACATCCTGGTCGAGAAAGAGGAAGAGGCCAAGGCCATCATTGCAGAGCTGAAGAAGGACTTCAGCAAGTTCGAAGCCATCGCCAAGGAAAAATCCAAGGACCCCGGCTCTGGCTCCAAGGGCGGGGATCTGGGCTGGTCACGCGCCGATGCTTACGTGCCCGAATTTGCCCAGGCCCTGAGCAAGCTGGAAAAGGGCAAGTTCACCCAGGAGCCGGTCAAGACCGACTACGGCTGGCACATCCTGCACCTGAAGGACAAGCGCGACAGCAAGCCGCCCGCACTGGATGCGCTCAAGCCGCAGATTGAGCAGCACCTGGCCCAGCAGCAGCTGGCCGAATTCCAGGAAAAGCTCTACAAGGCCGCCAAGATCGAGCAGTAAGCTATCTTTGGCCCGCAGATCCAATGAGCGACTGCACGCAAAGCCCGCGCCCTGGCATCACAGGGGGCGGGCTTTGCGCCGTGTAGGGCTGCCGCCGCGCTGCCAGCCGGGCAGGGCGCAACCGCAGCGCCCACAAGGGCTGCGCCAACTCGCCACGACTTGCACCCCCACCACACCACCCGTCTTGCCCGCTGGCACCAGGCCGCAGCGTTGCTGTGGCTGCTCTGGGGGGCCTGGATGTACCTGCTGGATTGGTGGGGGCGCAACTCTCTGTGGGAGATGGGCTGTTCTCGGTCGACGTCGTGCTGCAGCGGCCCTGGCTAGGGGGTGTTGAGATTGAGTATTGCGGCTGTGTTTTCGGTCAAAACTGCGCAGCTGCTGCGTTGAAAATGCTTGCAAGGTATACAAGCTTGCGCGCATTTTCGCCTTGCATCTGCGGCTTTTGCCTCGAAAAA
>JAUMYI010000208.1:0-2697 GCA_030528705.1 Comamonadaceae bacterium
GGGGGTGAAAAGTGCATAACACGCTCTAGCGCATGCGGTTTTGCCGGCACAACAGCGCGCCGGCCCTTCCCAGGGAAGGGCTTTGCAGGGCCAGCGCGGCAGGCGCAGAATCGCGGCTTTGCCGCCCGCCTTTTTGCCAACCGTGAAATTCCGTGCCTACTGGCGCCGTGCCCGCCCGCTTTCAGGCCGCACCCGCACTGCGCGCAACAATCTGTGGCTGAGCCTGGTGCTGGCTTTCGTGGCCGGCGCGGCCAACGCTGGCGGCTTTCTGGCCGTGCAGCAATACACCTCGCACATGACGGGCATCGTCGCGCACATGGCCGACTCCATCGCGCTGGGCGTCTACCACGCGGTGCTCTCGGGCCTGGGCGGGCTGCTGTCCTTCATCATGGGCTCGGCCTGCACCGCCATCATGATCGGCTATGCCCGCCGCCACCGGCTTGAGAGCGAATACGCCATGCCGCTGCTGCTGGAGGCGGCGTTGCTGATGCTCTTTGGCGCGCTGGGCGCGCGCCTGCAAGCCCTGCCCTCGCTGTTGTTCATCCCAATGACGGTGGTGGTTTTGTGCTTCATCATGGGGCTGCAAAACGCCGTGGTCTCACAACTGGGCGGCGCACAGATCCGCACCACGCACGTCACCGGCATCGTCACCGACATCGGCATCGAGCTAGGCCGCCTGCTGTACTGGAACCGCACCGACCTGGGCGACGAGCAGCGCAAGGTGCGCGCCAACCGCCGCCACCTGGCCATGCTCGGCGCGCTGCTGCTGTGCTTCTTCGTCGGCGGCGTAGTCGGTGCCGTGGCCTTCAACACCATCGGTTACGTGTTCACGGCCGCGCTGGCGCTGATTCTGGTGACCCTGGCCAGCGCGCCGGTGCTGCTGGACTTGCGCATTGCCTGGCGGCGCTGGCGCAGCGTGCGCCGCCGCCGCAGCGCCCGCTGAGGGGCAGGCCTGCGCGAGTGGCCACGCCATGTTTGCGCAGGATGCGCGCAGCCCTGGCCTGAGGCGGCGCAGCACAGGGCCGCTACAATCGCCCAGCCCACCCCATGCCGCCATTGCGGCGCGCCCGGCCAGGCGCTGCGGCCACAGCGCGCCATGCGCCGGGGGCTTGTTCAAACACCTAGCTTGGCGCTCGCTTGCGGGCGCCAAGCCTGCGCCATTTCCTATGCACACCTTCTTCCCGCTTCGTTTGTGCAGCGCCGCCGCGCTGGCGATCGCGCTCGCAGCCTGCTCCAGCACCTCGTCCGACCGCTCGGCCAACTGGTCGCCCGATCGGCTCTACACCGAGGCGCGCAGCGAAATGAACGCCTCGAACTTCGACAAGGCCGTGCCGCTGCTCGAACGCCTGGAGGGGCGCGCGGCCGGCACCACGCTGGCGCAGCAGGCGCAGATCGACAAGGCCTACGCCCAGTACCGCAGTGGCGACAAGGCCGAGGCCATCGCCACGCTCGATCGCTTCCTGCAACTGCACCCGACCAGCCCAGCGGCCGATTACGCGCTCTACCTCAAGGGCATCGTCAACTTCAACGACAACCTGGGGCTGTTTTCCTGGCTGCACCGGCAGGACTTGTCCGAGCGCGACCAGCGCGCGGCCAAGGAGTCCTTCGAAGCCTTCAAGGAGCTGCTTGAACGCCATCCCGAATCGCGCTACGCCCACGATGCGCGCCAGCGCATGGTCTACATCGTCAATGCGCTGGCCTCCTACGAGGTGCATGTGGCGCGCTACTACTACTCGCGCGGCGCCTACGTGGCCGCCATCAACCGCGCCCAACTGGCCATTCAGGACTACCAGGACGCGCCGGCGCTGGCCGAGGCGCTGCAGATTCTGGAGCGATCCTACGACAAGCTGGGCATGACCGAGCTGCGCGACGACACGCGCCGCGTGATCGAAAGCTCCTTCCCGCAGGGCCTGCCCGGCGCGCAGCCGGCGCAGCCCAAATCCTGGTGGCGCTTCTGGCGCTGACCCGCTGAGCATCACGAAAGGACACCATCATGCAATCTCTGCGTTCCACTTGCCGCACCTTGTTGCTGAGCGCCGCCCTGGGCCTGGGCGCTGGCGCGCCGGCCTGGTCTTACTGGATGAGCAGCGACGGCGGCATGAGCCTGTCCATCGGCGCGGGCAATTACCTGCTCAGCAGCCAGGTGCTCAAAAACAGCTCAGGCAGCAGCAAAAAGGCGCAGGCTTCGCGCAAGGCCGCGCCCCAGCCCAGCGCCTACCGCTACCGCTACGCCCCAGCCGTCAGCCAGCAGGTGCGCAAAGAGTTCGTGCAAGGCATGCGCCAGCGCATCGAGCAAAGCGGCGCGGGCGATGCCACCGGCCTGGCCATCGTCAATGCGCTGGCCGATTACGACGGCATTGCCTCCATGCGCGAGCAATTCAAGCGCATGGGCCACGACCCCGACAGCGTGGCCACGGCCATGGCCTTCTGGCTGCTGGGCAATTACCGCATCGTGCACGGCATCGACACGGCCCAGATCGAAACCGCCGGCCTGCTCAAGCAGCTGCAAAGCGTGCTCAGCAGCGACCAGGGCATGCGCGAGCAAAGCGATGCCGACAAGCAGCGCATGGCCGAGCTGCTGTTGTGGACGGCCATCGTGCAGCAAATTGCCTACAACCAGGCCGATGAAAAGAGTGACGCCAGCGCCAAGGCGCAGGCCGCCAGCCAGGCGCGCGCCAGCCTGCAGCGCGTGGGCTT
>JAUMYI010000208.1:2797-4051 GCA_030528705.1 Comamonadaceae bacterium
CGCCATCAGCACTGCATGATGGCGTAGCCGTGCAGGCGCTCGTGCTCGGCCAGCGCGAAGCGGTCGGTCATGCCGGCGATGAAATCGGCCACGCTGCGCGCCGCGCCTGCGTCGTTGCCGGCCTGCTGGGCGCGGGCGGCAAACTCCGGCGGCATGCGCTCGGGCGCGGCCAGGTAGTGCTGAAACAAATCGGTAATGACTTGCTGGGCGCGCTCGGTGGTCTGCTGCACCTGCCGGTGGCGATACAGGCGCTGAAACAGCGCCTGCTTGAGCTGCACGGCCTGACGCTGCATGGCATCGCTAAAGCGCAGCAGCGGCGGCAGTTGGCGCACGGCATCGGCGCTGGCCGGCCGGTGCTGGGCCAGGTGCGCGCCGGTGGTGGCAATGACGTCGTAGATCTGCGCGCTGAGCATGCGGCGGATGGTCTCGTACAGCCAGCGCCGGGGCTGCTGGCGCAGCGCCGGGAACTCATCGGCGGCCTGGGCATGGTGCTGGGCAAACAGCGCCACGTCCTGCAGCTGCTCGGCCTGCAGCAGGCCCGAGCGGATGCCATCGTCGATGTCGTGCGCGTTGTAGGCGATGGAGTCGGCCAGATTGCACAGCTGCGCCTCCAGGCTGGGGCTGGGCCACTGCGCATCCAAAAAGCGCCGCGCAATGCCGCCGGGCTCGCGCGCCTCGATGGCTCGGGCGTTGCGCGCCGAGCAGTGCTTGAGAATGCCCTCGCGGGTTTCAAAGCACAGGTTCAAGCCGTCAAACTGCGGATAGCGCTGCTCCAGCACATCGACCACGCGCAGGCTTTGCAGGTTGTGCTCGAAGCCACCGAAATCGCGCATGCAAGCGTGCAGCGCATCCTGCCCGGCATGGCCAAAGGGCGTGTGGCCCAAATCGTGCGCCAGCGCAATGGCTTCCACCAAATCTTCATCCAGCCCCAGCGGGCGGGCGATGGAGCGCGCCACCTGCGCCACCTCCAGCGAATGCGTCAGCCGCGTGCGGAACATATCGCCCTCGTGGTTGAGAAACACCTGCGTCTTGTAAACCAGGCGCCTGAAGGCCGAGGAATGCACGATGCGGTCGCGGTCGCGTTGGAAATCGCTGCGCGTGGGCGCAGCGGCTTCGGCCACGCGCCGCCCGCGCGTGTTTGCGGGCTGGCTGGCATAAGGCGCGTGGCGGGCGCTGGCGGGGGCGGGGCTCATGGGCGGGTGGTTTCTGCAGGGCATCACAAAGGGGTTTCGGCAACAGGCGGCAACAGGCGCG
>JAUMYI010000209.1 GCA_030528705.1 Comamonadaceae bacterium
CCGGCCATCACCACCAAGGTCGTCTGGGTCAATGAATGGTTCAGCCCCCCGAAGGAGACCGAGGCGGCCACCTCGCTGATCCACAGCGGCGCGGACATCCTGTTCCAGAACACCGACTCGGCCGCCGTCATCAAAACCGCGCAGGAAAAAGGCAAGCGCGCCTTCGGCTGGGATTCGGACATGACCGCCTACGGCCCGCAGGCGCACCTGGCCTCTGCCATCATCGACTGGGGCCCCTACTACACCCAGGCCGTGCAGGCCGCGCTGCAGGGCAACTGGAGCAGCAAGCAAAGCTGGTGGGGCGTCAAGGAAGGCGCGATCGACCTGGTCGGCCTGGCCGACGACATCCCGCAGGAGACCAAGGACAAGGTCGCGCAGGTCAAGCAGGGCCTCAAAGACGGCAGCTTCCACATCTGGAAAGGCCCGATCCTGGACCAAAGCGGCCAGGCCGTGCTGGCCGATGGCCAGGTGGCCGACGATGCCTTCTTGCTGGGCATCAAGTTCTACGTCAAGGGCGTCGAAGGCCAGCTGCCCGGCAGCCAGTGACCGGCTCGCCCCAGCAGCGCCCAGGCGCCATGCCGCGGCAACGCCTGGGGCGCAGCATGAAAAACCCCATAGAGCGTGTGATGCACTTTTCGCCCCCCGCGCTGGCCTGAACCACGATGTCTTCGACCTTCCGCCGCCTGACGCTGCTGTGCTGCGCCCTGGGCCTGCCGCTGGCCGCTGCGGCCAGCGAGCAACTGACCAAAAGCAAGGCCTGCATCGCCTGCCACAGCGTGGAGCGCAAGATCGTGGGCCCCTCCTTCAAAGACATTGCCGCCAAGCGCCACGCCGAGGACGGCGCGGTCGCCGCGATGGCCGAGCGCATTCGCAAAGGCAGCAAAGGGCAATGGGGCCCCGTGCCCATGCCGCCCAATACGCGCGTCAACGAGGCCGAAGCCCAGGCGCTGGCGCAATGGATTCTCTCCCTGCACCCGGCCAGCGCCGCGCCCGAAAAAGCGCCGCAAACCGCATCCAATCAAGCGGCGGACAGCGCCAAGAACAGCCCCCCAGGCCAGCCCAGGAAAGACCAAGCGCAGCCCACGGCCAAGCCCTGAGCGGCTGTGCGTTTTGAGCAGGCCATCGCTGCCTGTTCTCAAGCCTTGCGCAGCAGTAGCGCCAGCTGCTCGGGCTGCAGCCAGCGCCACTGGCCTGGGGCCAGGTCTTCGGGCAGTTGCAGCGCGCCGATGCGGCTGCGGTGCAGCGCCTCGACGCGGTTGCCCACGGCCGCGATCATGCGCTTGACCTGGTGGTACTTGCCCGCGTGCAGCGTCAGGCTGATGTGGGTGGGGGCATGCTGCTCGATGGCATCGGCGCGCACGCTCTGCCCGTCGCGGGCATCGTGCAGCACCACGCCCTGGCGCAGCTGCTCAATCTGCGCGGGCGTGACGGCGTGGCGCGTGTGCACCTCATAGACCTTGGGCACATGGTGGCGCGGCGAGCTCATGCGGTGGATGAAAGCGCCATCGTCCGAGAGCAGCAAAAGACCAGTAGTGTCCTGGTCGAGCCGGCCAATGGCCTGCACGCCCGGCTGCCCGCCCTTGACGGGCCGCTGGCGCAAAGGCCCGGGCAGCAAGGTGTAGACGCTGGGGTAGGCCGAGGGTTTTTGCGAGCACTCCGTGCCAGCGGGCTTGTGCAGCATCACATAGGCTTTGGCGTGGTAGGGCCAGATTTGGCCCTGCACGCGCAGCTGCAGCGGCGGCTGCGCCGCCTCATCGACGGGCAGCCATTGCGCCGTATCGTCGGCGCGCAGCCAGGGGCCATCGCCCCAGGCCAGCTCCACCAGGCCCGCTTGCACCAGGCCATAGCACACGCGGCGCGTGCCAAAGCCTTGCGAGTACAGGATGTCAACCAACTGCACGGCAGCGCCCAGGGCCTCAGGCGGCGCGCCCGTTGGCGTAGAAGCGGCGAATCAGCTCCCAGGCCTGCTGGGGCTCGTCGCAGTAGTGAAACAGCTCCAGATCCTCGGGCGAGATCATGCCCTCCTCGACCAGCACCTCGAAATGCACCAGGCGCTTCCAGTACTCGCTGCCAAAGAGGATGATGGGCACGCGCTTGGCCTTGCCCGTCTGCACCAGCGTCAGCACCTCGAACAATTCATCGAGCGTGCCAAAACCGCCTGGGAACACCACCAGCGCCTTGGCGCGCATCAAAAAATGCATCTTGCGCAGCGCGAAGTAGTGGAACTTGAAGCTCAGCCCCGGCGTGATGAAGCGGTTGCCGCTTTGCTCGTGCGGCAAGGTGATGTTCAGCCCCACGTTCAGCGCGCCAGCCTCGTAGGCGCCACGGTTGGCCGCCTCCATGATGCCGGGGCCGCCGCCAGTGCAAATGACAAAGCGCTGCGGCACCGGCTCGGATTCGCAAGCGCGCGAGACCAGGTGCGCAAAAGCGCGCGCGCTTTCGTAATAGCGCGCGTTGCGCACCATGCGCTGGGCGCGCGCCAGGGCCGCGGCATCGCCGCTGCGCTGCGCGGCTTCAAGCTCGGCCTGGGCCGTCTTGGCATCGGCCACGCGCGCGCCGCCAAACACCACCACCGTCTGGTGGATGCCGCGCGCCTCCTGCTCCAGCTCGGGCTTGAGCAGCTCCAGCTGAAAGCGCAGGCCGCGCGTTTCCTTGCGGCTCATGAACTCCGGGTCGTCAAAGGCCAGGCGGTAGGACTCGGGCTGCAAGGCCTGGGGGTTGAGGGCCTGGGCGTCGATCTCGTCGATCGAGCGGGTCAGGGTGTTGTGAATTTGCGGTGGCGTAGCTTGCATAAAAAAAGAAACAGCAATTGGATGGCAATGAATCAATGAACCGAGCCGCAGGGATTGGCTTGCAGCCCAAGCGGCTCAGGCATCGGCCGCAGCAGCCTGGGCCGCACCGCTGCTGGCCATGGCCTGGCCCATGCGCACGGCAGCGCCGGGCTGCCACTGTGGGCTCCAGCGCAGCCGCGCCTCGGGGGGGGTGAGCACGATCACGGTCGAGCCCAACAGAAAGCACCCCATCTCCTGGCCCTGGCGCAAATCCACGGGCGCGCCGCTGGCGTACTCCCAATGGCGCACAGCGCCAGTGCGCGGCGGCGTGACCACGCCATGCCAGCTGGTGGCGATGCTGCCGACGATGGTCGCGCCCACCAACACCAGCACGAATGGCCCCCAAGGCCCTTCGAACCAGCACACCAGGCGCTCATTGCGCGCAAACAAGCCATCGAGCGCCTGGGCCGTGGCCGGGTTGACCGAGTACAGATCGCCGGGCACGTGGCTCATGCGCAGCAAGCGCCCGGCGCAGGGCATGTGGATGCGGTGGTAATCGCGCGGGCTGAGATACAGCGTGGCGAAGTCGCCCTGCTGGAACGGCGCGGCGCGCTGGGCATCGGCCAGCAGCTCGGCCACGCTGTAGTCGCGCCCCTTGGCCTGCACGATGCGCCCCTGCGCGATGCGCCCGCACTGGCTGATGGCGCCATCGACCGGGCACACCCAGTCGCTCTCGGCCAGGGGCCTGGCATCCGGGCGCAGCGCGCGCGTGAAGAAATCGTTGAAGCAGGCGTACTGCGCCGCATCGCTGTGCAGCGCCTCCTGCATGTTCACCTGGTAGTGCCGGATGAACCAACGGATGAACGGCTGCGCCACCCAGGGCTGGCGCGCCGCTGCCAGCCGGCCAGCCAGGCGCGTGAGCGCCACGCGCGGGAGAATCTGTTGCAGCAGCAAAGTCATGAACGTTCCAGAACGGCGCCAGCCCAGCCACCGACAGGGATGGGAGATGGCGCCTTTTCGGGGCAAAGGGCGCGATTTTAGAGCGTGTGATGCACTTTGCGCTCCCCGCGCTGGCCCCAAACCGTGTGATCGCAAGGCGGCGTGCAGCCCCGCAAGGTAGTCAGCAGCTTGTTGAGCCGCGCGTACAGCGGCGGCGACTGGTCGGCGGCCTTGACCGTCCCAAAGCTCTCCTGCGCGCCCAACTCCGTCAGGCGCACGCGCTCTAGAGCGTGTTATGCACTTTGCGCCCCCCGCGAGAGCGCCCCGGCGTGTGC
>JAUMYI010000210.1:0-1363 GCA_030528705.1 Comamonadaceae bacterium
TCGCCCACTTGCAGGGCGATGCGGCGCAACTGGCCGGCCACTGGCGCGCTGAGCACGTAGCGCTGGCGGATGCGCGTGCGCCCTTCTTCGGTGAAGCTGACGCTCAGCGGCCCTTGGATGGCCTGGGCCGTGGCCACCAGTTGCGTGGGCTGGCGCAGCGCCACGGCCAGCAGGGCCAGCACGGCGGCGGCGGCCAGAGTCATGAGCAGGGTTTTGCGAAGCATGGGGGTCACTCCCGGGTTTTCAGGACTTCGATGAGGTCGAGGCGGCGCAGGCGCCAGACGATGACCAGAGCGGAGAGCGCGGCGCTGGCCAGGGTGGTCAGCGCGGCGATGGCGTAGGTGCTGGGCTCGACGACCAGCGGGATGCGGTAGAGGTCGTTTTGCAGCCCGGCGATCATGGCGGCGATCAGCCCGTAGCCCACGGCCATGCCCAGCGGCAGCGAGAGCAGCACCAGCACGGCCATTTCGCCCAGCAGGATGTAGGCCACTTCGCCCTGGCTCAGGCCCAGCACGCGCAGGCTGGCCAGCTCGCGGCCGCGCTCGGACAGGGCCATGCGCATGGCGTTGTAGACCACGCCGACGTTGACGATCATGCCCATGACGATGGCGATGGCCGAGAAGGTGCCGCTGACGCGGGCCATCATGTCCAGAAAGGCCTCGATGGCGGTGCGGCGCTGGTCGGTGCCCACGACCTTGGGGCGTGCATCGAGCGCGCGCAGCACGTCCAGCGCCTGGCCGGGCTGCACGGTGAGCACGGCGCTGCTCACCAGCGGGCCTTCGCCCAGGCTGCGGTTGAGCGTGCCCAGCTCCATGTAGGCCGAGCTGCCGTTGAGGTCGTAGATGGTTTGCACCACGGGCAGTTGCAGCATCTTGCCGCGGCCTTCGAGCACTTCGACCCAGATGCGATCGCCCACGCGCAGGCCGAACCACTGGGCAAAGTAATCGCCCAGGATGATGCCGCCGGGCTGCGGCGCCACCGGCTGCAGCGCGGGGCTGAGCAGCTGGCGCAGCCGCGCGTCGCCGGCCAGGCCTTCGAGCATCAGCAGCTTTTGCCGCCCATCCAGGTGCAGGCGCACGGGCACGCTGCGCTGGCCCTCGACCTGCTCAACGCCCGGCAGCGCCGCCAGCTCGTGCAGCGCGCTGCGCGGCATGGCCTCGACGAAGGCCACCGAGACATCGTGGCGGCGCGCCAGGCGGTATTCCACATCCAGCATGTGGCGCACCGAGGCGCTTTGGAAGTTGCCCACCACGACGATGCCGCCGGCTGCGGCCAGGCCCAACAGGCTCAGCAGCGCCTTGCCGGGGCGGCGCTCGAGCTGGCGCCAGATCATGCGCGTGGGCTGGGAGAGAAAGCGCGCCAG
>JAUMYI010000210.1:1463-4036 GCA_030528705.1 Comamonadaceae bacterium
TCGCGCTGCAGGCTGATGAGGCGCTTGAACACCATGTTCAGCAAGAAGGCGGCCACGCCCATGAAGATGGCCGGGAACATCCAGGTCATGCTCGCCAGTTGGCGGAACTCCTCGTGCAGGATGCGGTGCGAGAGCTGCTCCATGCGGCCGGTGGCCACGCTGCTGCCGTGGCGCGCCAACTGCCGGTTGAGCGCGCCGATGACGGCCTGCTCGTTGGCGCCAGGGGCCAGGACGATGGTGGCCTGGTTGAAAGCGCCCTTCATGTCCAGCGCCGCCGCCAGACTGCGCTCGGGCAGCCACAGCACGGTGTAGCGCGCCTCGTCGGGGAACATGGCCCCGGGCTTGACCTGGTAGATGTGCTCGGCAGACATGGCGATGCCGCTGATGCGCACGCGCTGCGCGCGGCCTTGCAGCGTCGCGCGCAGCGCATCGCCCGGGCCCAGCCGGTGCGCCTTGGCAAAGGCCTCGCCGATCAGCACCTCATCGGCGGCGCTGGGCAAGCGCCCGGCGCGCAGGTACAGGCGGTTCTGGCGCGGCTGGCGGCCATCGCCTGGCAAGGATTGCGCCAGCGCCTGGGCCGGCTCGTCAAAGCCGGGCACCTCCAGCTTGGCGCCGCTGACCAGGCGGGTTTCCACCTCGGCCACGCCGGGGATCTCGGCCAACTGGCGCGCCAGGCTTTGCGGCGCGCGCTTGAGCTGCACCCAGATGTCGGAAAAGCGGCTTTCCTGGTAGAGCTGCGCGCGCGTGCCCTGCAGCGATTCCAGCGTGGCCTGCGACATCACCAGCATGGCAATGCCCGAGGCGATGACCAGCGCAATGGCCAGCGCCTGGCCGCGCATGCGCCACAGGTCGCGCAGGGCCTTGCGCGTCAGGGCCTTCATCGCCGGCCTGCCCCCGGCCTGGCTGCCGCGCGCCGCATCACCAGCGCAGCTCCTGCGCGGCCAGGCGCTGGGCGTTGCGCTGCTCGCGCACGATCTGCCCGTCCTGCATCCACAGCACGCGCTCGGCCATGCGGGCGATGTCGGCGTTGTGGGTGATGATGACCGTGGTCGTGCCCATCTCGGCGTTGACGCGCTCGAGCGCCTGCAGCACCAGCACGCCGGTGGCCGAATCGAGCGCGCCGGTGGGCTCGTCGCACAGCATCACCGCCGGGCGCTTGGCGATGGCGCGGGCAATGGCCACGCGCTGCTGCTCGCCGCCCGAGAGCTGGGCGGGGAAGTGCTCCAGGCGCTTGTCCAGCCCGACCAGCGCCAGCGCCTGGGCCGGCTCAAGCGGGTTGGGCGCGATCTCGGTGACGATGGCCACGTTCTCGCGCGCCGTCAGGCTGGGGATGAGGTTGTAGAACTGGAACACGAAGCCCACGTGCTCGCGCCGAAAGCGCGTCAGCGCCGCATCGCTGGCGCGGCTCAAGTCCTGCCCGCAGTACCAGACCTGGCCGCTGCTGGGCACGTCCAGCCCGCCCAGGATGTTCAGCAGCGTGGACTTGCCGCTGCCCGAAGGCCCCAGCAGCACCACGAATTCGCCCGCGTGCAGCTCCAAGTCAATGCCGCGCAGCGCCTGCACCTGCACTTCGCCCATGCCATAGACCTTGGTCAGCCCCTGGGCGCGAAAGATCAGCTCGCGCGCTGGCGGCGGCGCTGGCGCTGGCGGCTGCGGCCCGGCAGGCGGCTCGATGGATGGCGTGGCCGCCTGCGATGCGGCGGCGCTGTTGGCTGCGTGCAGATGCTCCCTCATGGCTGTATCCCTCCACCGCTGTGCCCGCGGCTGCGCCATTGTGCGCGAAAAACCGCTGGCCGCAGGCAGGCGCTGACGGGCGCGGACAGGCCGCCACGGCGCGGCGTACCTGCCCCTTTTGCACCCTCTCGTGCCCTCTCGTGTCCTGTCGTGCCATTGCGTGCCGCAGTGTGCGGAGAGCTTGCCGCACACCCCATGCAAAGATCGCACTTGGTGGCTGCCGCCTGCGCCGGCTTTGAGTGCCGGGGCCGGGATGTGCGCCCGGCGGCGCAGTCACTTTCTTTTTTGTCGAAAAAAGAAAGTGACCAAAGAAAAACGACCCTGCTGCCTGCGTCCCCGGCGCTGTGCGCCGGGGCGACCTGTGCCGCTGGCCTGCCTGGGCGGATGCTGCGGAAACTCGCTGCGCGGCTTTGCCGCTACGCTCAAACAACCGCAGCGAAATTGGATGAACGAAGCAGGCCCACTGTGTGTGGGCCTGCCCGCCCAGGCAGACCACCGGCCCAGGCGCAGGCAGAAAGGGGCGCTGCCCGGGCCATCGCTGCGCTCGGCCTTTGGTCGTCGTCTCCCAAGCGCCTGCCCTCAGCATTGCCGAAAAATAGCGATTGCTCCGGGCGCATATCCCGGCCTCGGCGGCACTCAAAGTCGGCGCAGACGGCAACCATCAAATGCCATCTCGTGCAGGGGCTGGCATGGGCTTTGCAGCGCCACAAGCCGCCCCCACAGACCGCCCCAATCCGCGCCCTTGCCCGCCGCGCAGCAATTTTGAGCAGCCGCTCAAGCCACAACCTGCGCCCAGACTTTCTCCAGCCGCTTGACGGACACCGGCTGCGGGGTGCGCA
>JAUMYI010000211.1 GCA_030528705.1 Comamonadaceae bacterium
GCGCCGAACACCAACGGCTGATGCAGCGCATGGCCGCGCGCAGCCACGCTTTGCAACAGGTTGCCCTGCAGCTCAAGCAGGAGCTGTTTGGCATCGACTCCATCATCGACCGCGTCATCGACACCATCCGCGCCTGGTACGTCATGCCCGAGCTGATCCAGCGCCCGGTGATCGTCTGCCTGTGGGGGCTGACCGGCACCGGCAAGACCCAGCTCACGCGCTCGCTGGCGCGCAAGCTGGGCTTTTACGATCGCTTCGTGGAAGTGCAGATGGACGGGTTTTCCCACGGCGCCAGCAGCTGGCATGGAGCCGGCAGCATCTCGCGCATTCTGGAGAGCTCGGGCATCGACGAGGGCGAGCCGGGCATTCTGGTGCTGGACGAATTCCAGCGCTACCGCACCCTCAACGAGCAGCGCCAGGAAGTCGAAGTGCAACGCTACCAGGATGTCTGGTCTTTGCTCTCGGACGGGCGCCTGCCGCCCTCGGTCTCCTTCCTGGGCGAGCTGGAATCGACCCTGGCCGAAGCGCGCTACGACGAGCAGCAGCGCAGCCCCGGCGAGCGCCGCGCGCTGGCCAAGAAGCCGCTGCGCGTGAGCGCCTACGAGGCCCAATCGCTCAAGCGCGCGCTCAAGCTCAAGGAACCGCTGCTGGAGATCATGACCTGGTCGCCCGAGCGCGTCGAGCAGGAGCTGGCGCGCGTGCGCGGCAGCGAACAAAGCTGGGAGACAGACTACAGCCGCCTCTTGATCTTCGTCTGCGGCAACCTGGACGAAATGTACGAATCGCTGGCGCGGCGCGTGGAGGACTGCGACACCGACGCCGACGTGTTCCACAGCCACAGCCTGCGGCTCTCGCTCATCGACGTCAAACGCGCCCTGGCGCGGCGCTTCAAGCCCGAGCAGGTCGCGCGCTTGGGCAATCAGCACCTGATCTACCCCTCGCTCAACCGCGCCGCCTACACGCGCATCATTGACGAGCACTGCGCGCAGTACACCGAACAAATGCAGCACAGCACTGGGCTGCACTTTGTCATCACGCCCGAAGTGCGCCGCGAGATTTACGCCAACGGCGTCTTCCCCGCCCAGGGCACGCGACCGCTGTTTTCCACCCTGCATGCCGTGCTGGGCACGCCGCTGGTCAATGCCGCCGTCTGGGCCTTGGGCCTGGGCGCACCAGAGGGCAGCACCGTCGAAGTGCGGCTGGGCGCAGACGGCCAAAGCCTGTGCGCACACGCGCTGGGCCAGCAGCTGCACTGCCCCGTGGCCTTTGAGGTGCGCACGCTGCGCCAGCGCACGCTCACCGACTTGCGCGCCCTGCTGGCCGTGCACGAGGCCGGCCACGGCCTGGTGCATGCGCTGCTGTTTGGCAGCGCGCCGCAGGAAATCCGCATCAACGTTGCCAGCTTCGAGGGCGGCTACGCCATGTTCAGCGACCTGCAGGCCTGGTCGCGCAGCAATTGGCTGGACCGCATCGCCGTCAGCCTGGCCGGACGCGCAGCCGAAAGCGTGGTCTTCGGCGCCGATGCCTGCTCCAGCGGCGCCGAGCAAGACATCCAGCACGCCACCGAATACGCCAGCCGCTTCGTGCGATTTCTCGGCTATGGCGAGCGTCTGGCGCGCACCGACGTGACCGGCGAGACGAACGAGCACCTCAACACCGACGTGCAGCCCAGCAACCTGGCCATTGAAGCCATCCTGCAAGCGCAGATGCAGCGCAGCGCAGCACTCATCACCGCGCACAGCCAGCAGCTGCTGACCCTGGTGGACGAGCTGATGCGCCACGGCGAACTCGGCCGCCAGCGCCTGGCCGAGCTGCTGGGCGTGCCCATGGCGCCACAGGACCCGGTGGTGCTGACCGACTACGCCCAACGCCTGCAAGCCTTTGCCCAGCGCGCCCGCCCAGCCCTTGACGCGCCATAGCGGCGCAACAACGCCAGCAGCCAACGGGATCGTGCACAAGCCCAGGCTGGCTTTATGATGCGCCTGTCAATCATCTCCGCCCTGGCGCAGTGCCCGCGCCAGGGCAGCAGGACAAGACACAAGACAAGAGACCAAGGAGTGAGGAACATGGGCAGCACCTTCGTGCCACCAGCCACTGAGACCAGCGACGCCGAGCAGCGCGAACTGCTGCAGCGCAAGCTGCACGCCGTCCAGGCCCTATGCGCCCAGGCGCCGCACAACGCCGAGCTGCACTGGCAGCGCGCCTGCCTGCTAGAGCAGCTGGGCCAGCTTGACGCACTGCGCGATGCGCTGCAGGCCACGCTCAAGCACCGGCCCGACCACGTGCAGGCTGCGCTGCTGCAGGTGCGCGTCGGCCAGCGCGGCGACCGGCTGGACATCGACACCAGCGCCCTGGACGCCGCCGAAGCCGCCGCCCTGCAAGAGCGCCAGCAAGAGCTTGACCGCCACGTGGCGCGCCGCAACGAGGCCCTGCTGCGCCGCCTGCGCGCGCTGGAGCCGGACAACGCCGACGTGCTGGCGCTGCTGGCCCAGACCCTGACGCAGCAGCCCGAGCCACCAGCGGAAAAGCTGCGCGAAGCCCAGCTGCTGCTCGACCGCGCCATTGCCCTCGCGCCCGAGCGCATCGATCTGATCAAACAGCGCGCGCACCGCCTGCGCCAGCAGGCCCTGCTCGAGCCGGCCCAGGCCGCGCAGCTGCCGCCCGAGCAAGTGGTGCGCACCACGCACGGCAACTACTACGAGCGCGCCGGCCTGGAGCACGCCTGCGCCGACTGGCAACGCTGCCTGGCATTGAGCGAGCAGCCCAGCATCACCACCCGCGTGGGCATGTGCCTGCACGAGCTGGGCCATTTCGAGCAGGCCGTGGCCACTTACGACCGCGTACTGGCCCAGATGGACCCGCGCCACCCCGGCTACGCCCACGTGCAAAAGCTGCGCCGCCGCTCGCAAGAGGGCGGCTGCGGCGGCAGCAGCGAAGCCTGCTCTTGCGAGGGCATGAGCACGGCGCTGGCCGACAGCCTGGACGATGGGCTCAGCCAGGCTGCACCCGCCCCGGCGGCAGCCCATGCCGACCAGGCCGACCAGGCCCATGCCGACCCAGCGGCAGAGCCCACCGCTGCGCCCACCGGCTCGGCCAGCGCCTTTGCGCAGGCTCAGCTGCAGCCACAGCCGCAAACGCAGCCAGAAGCCCCCCACCAAACGGCCGTGCAACACGTCCAACTGCCCGCACCCAAGGAAAAAAAGCGCCGCCGCAGCCGCAAGCGCAGCGCGGCGGCATCACCGGCCAGCCAGCGCGCCGCCAGCGCCGAGGCAGGCGATGCCCGCACGCAGCAGGCCATCTCCATCGCCCAGTTGTTTCTCAACGAAGCCTATAAGGACGCCTGCGGCCTGCGCGCCGTGCAGCCCAGCGACTACCCAGCCGGGCAGCGCCGCCTGATCGACAAGATCGGCGCCGCCCTGAGCGACGCCGGCCTGCGCCACCTGGCCGATGCCGAGGCCAGCGGCCTGTCCAAGCTGCTTGGCCAGCAAACCTTGGTGCGCATCCATACCGATGCGCGCGGCGAAACCGGCGTGGCCACCTTCGTCATCAAGCCCCGCTGGCCGGGCCTGCTGGGCTTTGCGCTGCAGGCCCTGCGCGGGCAATGGAAAACCCAGGCCATGCTCACCTGCGAAACCCTGCTCGAATCGGGCAGCCTCATCATCACGCAGTGGGACAACCCCTCGCCCTTCCAGTACGAGCCGCCGATCTACCTGGAGCGCCTGCCCGCCCGCACCCCAGTGCAAAAAGTGCTGCAGCGCCACCAGCAAAAGATTGCCGCGCACTTGCTGATGCACCCGGAAGACGCCATCGTCTGCGCGCAGGACCTGCCCTCCATCGAGGCCCGCTGGCACCGTAGCCAGCACATCCGCCGCGCCCAGCGCAAGGCCGTGGGCTACGCCACGCAGGCCGAACTCAAGCAGCTGCTGGGCCCCAGGCACTACTTGTCCATGGCCGCCAGCGTGCGCCTGCACCTGCAGCGCCTGGCGCGCGATTACGAGGC
>JAUMYI010000212.1 GCA_030528705.1 Comamonadaceae bacterium
CGCCGCCTTGCGATCACCCGGTTTTGGGGCCAGCGCGGGGGAGCGCAAAGTGCATAACACGCTCTATTGATTGGGGTGGGGCGAGCCATCAAGTCATTCAGATGATGGCAGCGATCAGATGGCTGGCGACAAGGGGGCTGTTCGGTTGCAGCGTGTGGCAATCACACGCCAGGGCTGCAGGCGAGCTGGCTCTTGGATAGGCCGCTGAGCTGCGTGGCATCACTCGCGGCCTTCAGGGGGTTCCGGGCGCAGCCACAGCCAAGCGGCCACTGCCGCCATGCAGCCTGAGGCGATCCAGAATACGCCCATGGGTACGCCCACGAACAGCATCAGCAGCACACTGGCCAGCATGGTCAGGCTGGCGGCGCGCTTGGCGCGGCGATGCACGTAGCCGCCGTTTTCCCAATTGCGCAGCATGGGGCCAAACATGCGATGCATGTGCAGCCATTGGTGCAGGCGTGGCGAACTGCGCGCTGCGGCCCAAGCTGAAATCAGGATGAACACCGTTGTGGGCATGCCGGGCGTGAAGGCTCCGATGATGCCCAGCAGCAGCGAGCACATGGCCAGCAGATACAGCAGCGCCCGCGCAATCGGCGCCAGCGGGCGCAGGGGCTTGGAGGGCGGCTGGGCGTGCAGCTGCCCGGCGCTCAGTGGCTCCGCCGTTTTTTTCAGGCCGGCTTGAGTGGCACAAGCCGTGTTGGCGCTGGCTGGCGCTGGGGTGGTCTCGGCAGGCAGGGCGCTGGGGGAGTCGCTGGGCTCGGTGGTCATGATGGTGCTCTGGGCGACCGAAAGCTCGCCATCCTGTGGGCGGGCAGAACTTCGCATCAGCCAAGAAGGTGTTTCGGCAGCTCGGCGTCAAAGCCTGTTCATGGTCTTCCCTGGGGGCAGCAGGCCCGGCTGCGGTTGGCTGCTTGCATACCCATCGGTATCCGCTTTTTGGGCTCACGCCGAGACCGTGAACAGGTTCTTACTGTGACTTTGGCTGCGACGCATCGGTGGCTAAGGCACGCATGAGCCGATTGTAGGCATCGGCACTGGGCTGAGCCAGCCAGGTCAGCCCATCGGCATCGGCTGGTTGCCATTGAATGTGGCCAGGGGCGAGCCAGATCTGGAGCAGCACTTGCTGTTCATGCAGCAGCTGTATGTGCTGGGCCTGTTCGGGTGTGTGGGCGAGGGCGAAGGCCTGCTGTGCAGAGGGCAATGCCTGCCGCAAGGCTGTGCGCACGGATTCGGACAGTGGCGTGGCTGCGGCTTGGCCTTGTCCAGGGGGCGTTGCCCAGCGCCAATGTGTTGCGTGCGCCAGCGGCTGCTCCAATGCAGCCGCTGGCAGCGGCGCAGCAAAAGAGTTGCGCTGCCCATGCGGTTGCCTCTCAACTGCCGTGGCGTCAGCGGCAATGGTTTCGGCCGGAGCTTGCTGCTTTGACCTAGCGGCTTCGGATGGCATGGCCGCTGCCGGTGCAGGCGCGTAGGCTGGGGCGGGCAAGGGCTCTGGTTGCAGCGGCGCATGGGCGTCGTGTGCTGCGCTGGAAGTTGGTGACGCCTGGTGCGCAGGGGGACTGTCCTCTAAAGCAGCTTCAGGCCAGCGGCCATACCAAATCATCAGCACCAGGCAGGCTATGCACACTGAGGCCAGGCCGGCAGCCCATTGGGGCGGGCGCCCTTGGCGGTCAAGCAGTTTCTGCACGGTCAGGCGCAGCCGCTGCCCTACCGATGGGGATGTGGCAGGCTGCGCATGCCCAGGCGTTGCCAAAGGGTGCGCGGCCGCGGCCAGAATGCGCTGGCGCAAGGCCGTTAGGCGCTCAGGCGCGAGGCCCGTTGCTGGCGCTGATGCCAGGGCTTGTTTCCAGAAGGCCTGGAGCTCGGCATCGGGTAACTCGTGTGCCTGGGGCGCATCAGCGTGGCCATCAACGGGCCCTGGAGAGGGTGATTCAGTCATGCGATAGCTTCCTCAGAGCCTGTGCAAAATCTCGGTGTGAGTGGGCAGAAGATGGCTTGCGATGGGCTGCACACCACTGCGATATGAGGATGCTGGGGCGGTCATGGCTGGCCATGCAAGGCATTCAAATAACTGCCCATGCACTGGCGCAGCTTTTGCAGGCTGTAGCGCAAACGGCTGCGCAACGCCTCAAAGCCAATCCCCAGATGAGCCGCCAACTCTTGAAGGGAGCAGTCTTCTTCGTGCTTGAGCACGAAGGCGGCGCGCTGCTCTGCGGGCAGCTCTTCAAGACAGCGCAGCAACTGCTGGCCTGCGGCGCGCCAGAAAATTTGTTCCTCGATAGGGATTTGGCCAGCGGGGCGGGGGGCGCTGGGGTGAATCGAGAGCGCGCAGACTTCAGTTGTATTGGCTTCGGAGGCTGTTTCTTCCTGCGTTGGGAATGCAGTGACGGTGGCTGGCTGGCGCTGCATGCGGCGCACGTGATCTATGGCTGCGTGATGCGCGATGGCAAAGGCCCAAGTGCGCCACTGTGCGCCTTGCGGGCGAAAGCTGCCGCGTGCGCTGATGATGCGCAGCCAAGTCTCCTGAAAGACCTCTTCCACATGCGCCTCTTGCGCCTTTCCCAAGGTACGGGTAATGAACCGCAACATGCCCGTCTCATGGCGGTTGTACAAGGTCTCGAAACTCTTTGAGTGCCCAGCCGCATAAGCCAGCATCAAAGCCTCGTCCGAGTCTGGGTGAAAAGCATGCATACGCAAAACAGTGGTGAGTCAGCGGATTCGAGCTTGCCAGGCAGGGCACTGGCGTTGAGCCGGCAGCCGCCAGCGCAGCCCGAAATCAATTGAGGCGCTTATGCTGCCACGCAATGCGAAGGCGTGCCACAGTGGGTAACTACTATCTACTATCGCTTGCTGCCGAAGTGCTGCCGAAGGGCGCTTGATGGACGAGCCTCACGCACAATATGTTTGGTTCAAGCGATGAACTGCAGGAGTTTCCATGTCGCAAAGTCACCTCATTGACGTTTCGGAGTTGAGCGCGCTATTGGCCCAAGCGCAGCCCCCAGGCCGCTGTGTGCTGATTGATTGCCGGTTCGACTTGGCCCAGCCCGAGTGGGGTGAAGCAGCCTATCGACGCGGACACCTGCCAGGCGCCATTTATCTGTCACTGGACGCTGATTTGTCGGCGCCGGTGACGGGCAGCAATGGTCGGCATCCCTTGCCGGCGCCAGAGTCTTTTGCCGCTACGCTGGGGCGCATGGGCGTCGGCAATGAAAGCCTGGTGGTGGTTTACGACCAGGGAGTGGCAATGATGGCGGCAAGGCTGTGGTGGATGCTGCGCTGGATCGGCTGCAATCACGTGCGGGTACTAGATGGCGGATTGGCTGCATGGCAGGCTGCAGGCTTGCCGCTTGAAAGCTCAAGCCGTGAGCCTGCAAAGGTGCAGGAGCCATCCGAAGCGGAGTCATTCGACGTCAACCTGCAGCCAGACATGTTGCGCTCTGCTGACCAAGTCTTGCAGGCATTGGGCCACAGCGAACAGATTTTGCTCGATGCCCGCGCAGAAGAGCGTTTTCGGGGTGAGGTTGAGCCATTGGATCCGGTTGCCGGACACATTCCAGGTGCATTGAATCGCCCCTTTATGCAGAACCTGATGCCCGATGGCAGATTCAAGACTGTGCCACAACTGAGGCGAGAATTTGAGGCGCTGCTCCAAGGGCGGCCGGCAGCGCAGCTGGTGCACCAGTGCGGCAGCGGTGTCTCAGCCGCAGTCAACATGCTTGCAATGGAAATTGCTGGCCTGTCGGGCAGTAGCCTGTATGCCGGAAGCTGGAGTGAATGGGTTAGCGACCCCCGCAGGCCTGTGACTACCGGCCCCTGCACTGGCGAGGCAGGATGTGAGCCAGGGTGCTGAAGAGCCGGTGTTGCAAAAGTCTTTCGCTGCGCAGACTGGATTTTTAGGCGCAAGAGTCACGGAGCACTTGCGTGCTGTGCAAGACTTGTGTTATAGTTCTGCCTTCGCTTGTTGCTT
>JAUMYI010000213.1 GCA_030528705.1 Comamonadaceae bacterium
ATTACACGGTTTTGGGGCCAGCGCGGGGGGCGAAAAGTGCATAACACGCTCTAAGCGACACAGGCTCGGCGCAGCCGCTCAAAAGCCTGCCCGATTGTGTTGCTGCTGCCATTCGAATTGGGGCCACCGCCCATGGGCAATTGATGCGCCCGCCACGCTCTGCGGCATTGACAAGACAAAGCCCATGTACGAGGCACAACAGGCCTCACCCCGTACATGGGACAAGCGATGTCAGCGCCTGCGGCGCTGCAAGGCGGCTTGCACCGTGTCGGCCACGTTTTCGGGCGTGAAGCCAAAGTGCTGGAACAGATCGCCCGCTGGGGCCGATTCGCCATAGCAGTCAATGCCCACCACGGCGGCGCAGCCGTATTTCCACCAAAACTGCGTCACGCCGGCTTCGACGGCGATGCGCGGCAGTTTTTCCGGCAGCACCTGGGTCTGGTACTTGACGTCCTGGCGGTCGAACACCGTGGTGCTGGGCATGGAAACCACGCGCACGGCGATCTTGCGCTGCGCCAGCAGTTGCTGCGCCTGCAGCGCCAGCGCCACTTCGGTGCCGGTGGCCAGCAGCACGGCCTGCGCGGCTTTTTTCAGGCCCACGTCGGCCGGCTCGCTGAGCACGTAGGCGCCGCGCTTGATGTCGGCCACGTCCTTCTTGGGCGCATAGGGCACGGCCTGGCGCGAGAGCAGCAGGGCCGTGGGACGATCGTGCTGCAGCAGCGCCTCGGCCCAGGCGATGGCGGTCTCGGCGGTATCGGCCGGGCGCCAGACGTCCAGGTTCGGGATCAGCCGCAGGCTGGCGGCGTGTTCGATGGACTGGTGGGTCGGGCCGTCCTCGCCCAGGCCGATGGAGTCGTGCGTGAATACGTGCACGACGCGGCGCTTCATCAGCGCGGCCATGCGGATGGCGTTGCGGCTGTAGTCGCTAAACGTCAGAAAGGTGCCGCCGTAGGGGATGAAGCCACCGTGCAGCGCGATGCCGTTCATGATCGCGGCCATGCCGAACTCGCGCACGCCGTAGTTGATGTGGCGCCCGATCTGGCCGGCTTCGTCGCGCTGCACCGCGCCTTGCGCATCCAGGCGCAGCGCAGGTGTGCTGGCGGTTTGCGTCAGGTTCGAGCCGGTCAGATCGGCCGAGCCGCCCAGCAGCTCAGGCAGGCTGCGGGTGAGCGCTTCCAGCGCGATCTGGCTGGCTTTGCGCGTGGCGACTTTCTCTTGCTTGGTGTGCGCATCGACCACCATGTCCACCACGGTTTGGTGGAAGTCCTTGGGCAAGGCGCCGGCCATGCGGCGCGTGAACTCGGCCGCCAGCTCAGGGTGCGCAGCGGCATAGGCCTCGAAACGCTGCTGCCAGTCATGCTGCGCGCGCGCGCCAGCGGCCTTGGCGTCCCAGTCGGCATAGACCTCGCCCGGGATCTCGAAGGGCGCATGCGGCCAGGGCAGGCCCTGGCGCACCAGGGCGATTTCCTCGTGGCCCAGCGGCTCGCCGTGGGCCTTGGCGCTGTCCTGGCGGTTCGGGCTGCCCTTGCCGATGTGGGTTTTGCAGATGATCAGGCTGGGCTTGTCCTGCACGGCCTTGGCCTGGGCGATGGCGGCCTCCAGGGCCTGCACGTCGTGCCCGTCGATGGGGCCGATGACGTCCCACTGGTAGGCGGCGAAACGCTGCGCGGTGTCGTCAACGAACCAGGGCGCGATCTGGCCGTCGATGGAGATGCCGTTGTCGTCGTACAGCGCGATGAGCTTGCCCAGCTTCCAGGCCCCGGCCAGCGCGCAGGCCTCGTGGCTGACGCCTTCCATCAGGCAGCCATCGCCCAGAAAGACGTAGGTGTAGTGATCGACGATGGCGTGACCGGGGCGGTTGAACTCGGCGGCCAATAGCTTCTCGGCCAGCGCAAAGCCCACGGCATTGCTCACGCCCTGGCCCAGCGGGCCGGTGGTGGTTTCCACGCCGGGGGTCAGATCCACCTCGGGGTGGCCGGCGGTCTTGCTGTGCAGTTGGCGAAAGTTCTTCAGCTCCTGCATGGGCAAGTCGTAGCCGCTCAGGTGCAGCAATGCGTACAACAGCATCGAGGCATGGCCGTTGGAGAGCACGAAGCGGTCGCGGTCGGCCCAGCGCGGGTCGGCCGGGTTGTGGCGCAGGTGGCGGCCCCACAGCGCCACGGCCATCTCCGCCATGCCCATGGGCGCGCCGGGATGGCCGGAGTTGGCTTGTTGAACGGCATCCATCGCCAATGCACGGATTGCATTGGCCATCGCAGTGGTGTTGGCCATGGGGGAGGGACTCCAGAGAAGAGGGACAGCAGTCAGAAAAAAGAAAGCTCTGCACGGCCCCGAAGGGTTGGCAGAGGTTCCAAAACAAAAAAAAGCCGCGCGCCACAGGCGTCGGCAGGCGGCGCGGTATTTTAGGGGTTGTTGAGATTGGGTTTGCGCAGCGGTTTTTCGAGGCAAAAGCCGCAGATGCAAGGCGAAAACGCTTGCAAGGCGCCCTTGCCTTGCAAGCGTTTTCAACGCAGCAGTTGCGGGTTTTGACCGACAACACCGCCGCAACACTCAATCTCAACCACCCCTGCAGCCTGTGCTCAAACTCCTCGCGCCGCGCCCATTCGCAGAAGCAGGCGGCCTGCCGCAGCGCCAGCGGCGCCGGGCCGCGCTGGTTCTACGGTATGCTTGCCGCGCCCTGGCGCGCGCCTTCTTTCATGCATTCATCGGCTCCATCGCCCGCACAGCGCGCGCCGCCCTCATCACCCCATCCACTGCCTGCACGACATCCATGCCCGGTCTGCTGCCCCACGTCGATCCCGACGGTCTGCTTGAATTCTCCGTGGTCTATACCGACCGCGCCCTCAACCACATGTCGCAACGCTTCGTCGGCGTGATGCAGGACATTTTGCGCACGCTGCGCAGCGTCTATAACGCGCACAGCGCGGCGCTGGTGCCAGGCAGCGGCACTTTTGGCATGGAGGCCGTGGCGCGCCAATTCGCCCACGGCAAAAAAGTGCTGGTGGTGCGCAATGGCTGGTTCAGCTACCGCTGGTCGCAAATCTTCGAGGCCGGCCATTTTGGCGGCTCAGCCACCATCTGCCAGGCCCGGCCTCTGGGCGATGACGCGCAATCGCCCTGGGCGCCCATGCCGGCGCAGGAGGTGGCCGAGCAAATCCGCCAGCAGCGCCCAGAGCTGGTCTTTGCCCCACATTGCGAGACTGCCAGCGGCATCCTGCTGCCCGATGACTACATCCGCACGCTGGCCGATGCCGCGCGCGAGGTGGGCGCGCTGCTGGTGCTGGACTGCATCGCCTCGGGCGCAATCTGGGTGGACATGCAGCGCAGCGGCGTGGATCTGCTGATTTCGGCCCCGCAAAAAGGCTGGAGCAGCACGCCTTGCTGCGCCATGGTCATGTTCTCCGAGCGTGCGCGCCAGGCCATCGAGGCCACGAGCAGCAGCAGCTTTGCCTGCGACCTGAAGAAGTGGCTGCACATTTGCGAAGGCTATTTGCGCGGCCAGCACGCCTACCACACGACCATGCCCACCGATGCCCTGCTGCGGCTGCGCGACACCATGCTGGAGACCCAGGCGCTGGGCTGGGATTTTCTGCGCGCGCAGCAAATTGAGCTGGGCACGCAAGTGCGCGCACTGTTGCAAGCGCATGGCTTTGCCAGCGTGGCTGCGCCGGGCTTTCAGTCGCCGGGCGTGGTGGTCAGCTACACCAGCGACCCGGACATCCAGAACACGCGCAAGTTCCTGCAGGCCGGCATCCAGGCCGCCGCCGGCGTGCCGCTGATGTGCGGCGAGGGCCAGGAGTTCCGCAGCTTCCGCCTGGGCCTGTTCGGGCTGGAGAAGCTGCAGCACATCGAACGCAGCGTCGCGCAGCTGCGCGCTGCGCTGCAACAGATTGCGCCCCGGCAGGCCACGGCGGCCACGGCCTGAGAGCGCCTGCCCAAGGCCCGGGC
>JAUMYI010000214.1 GCA_030528705.1 Comamonadaceae bacterium
CTGCTGCACCTGCAACCGCCTGAAGAAGCCGAGGACGCCGTGCAAGACGCCTTGCTCGCCTTGATGGGGGCGCAGCCCGCCACCCTCACGCAGGGCGATGCGCGGCATTACCTGTTTGGCATCCTCAAGCACAAGATCACCGACCGCCTGCGCGCCAAGTACCGGCCCGAGCTGGCCTATCAGGACGCTTTCGAGGAGGGCGATCTGGACCAGGCGCTGTTCGATGCGCGTGCGCATTGGCACGATGGTGTGGCCCCCGCGCTGTGGAGCAACCCGGAAGGCCAGTTGCAGAACCAGCAATTTCTGGCCGTGGTCGATGCCTGCGTGCACCGCCTGCCGCCCAAGATTGCCCGCGTGTTCAGCATGAAAGAACTGCTCGAATGCGACGCCGCCGAGGTGTGCGACACCCTGGGGTTGAGCAAGAGCGATTATTGGCAGTGCATGAGCCGCGCGCGCAAGCAATTGCAGCTGTGCCTGAGCCAGCACTGGTTCGAACAACCACAAAAGGGCCGCCAGCCATGAAATGCGCGCAGTACATCTTCAAGCTCACATCGGGCCAGCTGGGCGAAGATGCCCCGGCCAGCGAGCGGGCTCAAGCCGCCTTGCACCGGCTGGTGTGCCGCCACTGCCGGGAGTTCGCGCGCAACGATGCGGCCTTGGACGACATTCTGGGCGCCTACCGCCAGGCACTGCAGGCGCCCGATTCGCCTTTGCCCCCTGGGCCGACGCGGCCGCCGCCAAAGTGATGCCCGGACGCTCCTGCCGCAGCGGCAGCGCCTGGCTTGCGCAGATGGCGCGGTGGCTATGCCGCATCCAGCCGCCCCAGGCGGGCCAGTAGCTGCTTGCTGGTGGTGGTGTATGGCGTGGGCAGGGGCCGCTGGTGGCGCTGCTCGGCAATGGCAAAGGCCGCCAGCGTGGCTTCGTGAAAGCAGCAGGCGATGAGCTTGCGCTTGCCGGGGTAGATGGCAATGTCGCCAATGGCGTAGATGCCAGCGTGGCAGCTGCGCATCGTGGCCGGATCGACGGCGATGTGCTTGGCTTGCCAGCCCACATCCCAGTCCAGCGCGGCGCCCAGTTTGGGGGCGATGCCCTGGTAGAGCAGCAGCACATCCAGCGCCAGCTCTTCGCGCTGGCCTTGCGCATTGAGCAGCTGCAGGGCCTGCAGCCTGGGGGCAGTGCCTGGGGCATGGGCCGGCAGCAGCGCCTGCAGCTGGCCGGTGGCGATGTGGATGCGGCCCTGCGCCTGCAGCGCGCGCAGCTGTTGCAGTTCGTCGGCCTCGGCGGTGAATACGTCGCGCCGGTGCAGCAGCGTCAGGCGGCTGGGGGCCTGCGCCGCGGGCAGCGCCGCCAGCTGCAAGGCCTTGCGCACGGCGTCTTCGTCGCCGCCATGCACCACCACGTGCCGGCCGGCAACGGCGGCGGCATCATCGCGGGTTTGCAAAAACACTTGCTGGCCTTGGGCCAGCAGCGCGTCCAGCCCCTCCAGGCGCAGGCTGCGCGGCACGAAAGCGCCCGCCCCCAGGGCCAGCACCACGGCGCGGGCGCGGATGTGCTCGCCGGCATCGGTGCGCAGGCGCCACAGCGGCGCGCTGTTGTCCGGCAGGGGCTGCGCATCCGGCTCGATGGCGATGACGCGCTGCCCCCAATGCCAGTCGATGGCAAAGGGCGCGAGCTGCTGCCACAGGCGCTGGCTCAGCTCGGCGCCGCTGACTTGCTGCAGCGCCGGGATGTCGTAAATGGGCTTGTGCGGGTAGAGCTGGGCGCACTGGCCGCCGGGTTGGGGCAGGGCCTCGATGGCATGGCAGCGCAGGCCTTGCAGGCCCAGCTGGAACAGTTGGAACAGGCCAGCCGGCCCGGCGCCGACGACCACGGCATCGCACACCGGCGCGTCAGTGCCGGGGGGCGCTGGCGATGGCGCGGGTCTTAGCGCACCAGGTATTGCAGCTTGTCGCTCTGGCCGTTCCATTCGTCAGCGTCCTCCAAGGCGGCTTTGCGCTTGGTGATGGTCTTGTAGTTTTCGCTGGCGCACAGCTCGGCGTTGATCTGGATGAACTCCTGCTGATCGGCCGGTACGTCCTCCTCGGCGAAGATAGCCTCGGCCGGGCATTCGGGCACGCACACGGCGCAGTCGATGCACTCTTCAGGGTCGATGATCAGAAAGTTCGGGCCTTCCTTGAAACAGTCGACCGGGCACACATCCACGCAATCGGTGTACTTGCACTTGATACAGTTTTCTGTGACGACGTGGGTCATGGCGTTGGCCGCAGGAAAAGGCAAAAAAGCAAAGTTCGTGGGGGATTTTCAGCGGCGCGATTCTATCGCCGCAGCAAAGTCACTGGCATGAGGATGGGCTCGGCGCCTGGGCGGGCGCAGGCAGACAAAAGCCGCCACATGGCGGCGACCATGGGCGGCTTGGCACAGGGGCTCAGGCGTGCTTGTCCGGCTGGGTGCTGGGCGGCTGGACCGACCAGCTGGGCGGCTCGTCGTTGCCGCTGTCCTCGTCGTGCTCGGACTCTTCAAAAGTGGCGTGGACTTTGCCTGCGGCGTGGTGCACCGGTGCGTAGATGGCGTACAGGCGCATCGGGCTGTCGCCAGTGTTGATGACGTCGTGCCACATGCCTGCGGGCACGAGGATGCACCAGCCGTCTTCCACGTCCTGCTCGAAATTCAGGTTGTCCTTGGACGGGCCCATCTTGCACTTGCCCTGGCCAGCGTCCAGGCGCAGGAACTGGTCGGTATCGGGGTGGGCCTCCAGGCCGATGGACTGGCCCGGCTCGATGGACATCAGCGTGACCTGCAGGTACTTGCCGCTCCAGACAACGGTGCGGTAATTGCTGTTGTCCTTGGTGGCGTTTTCAAGATCGAAAGCGTTGGGCTGCGGGCCGATGTCTTGGACGACGGGTTTCTGGCTCATGCGTGACTCCTTGAGGACTGGGGGTGAAAAAAAGACCGCAGTGCCAGCCCTCGATGGGCAAGGCAGTGCGATGCCCAGCATCTTAGATCACGATTTACCCATTGGCGTGCAGTGCGTGCGAGCTGCAGCGCAAGGCGCGGCGCCAGTGCAGGTGTACGAAGTGCCCAGGGGCGTTTGAAATTCTTCTGCATGCACAGCGCCTGGCGCGCAGCGGCTGCTGCGATGGCCGTGCTGGCCTGTGCGCTGGCGGCCCCGCGGCATCCGATGGCATTCGTAGGACATTGGACAGCAGCGGCCCGGTTTCATGCATCATCGCCGTCATTGGTTTTGATCCATCACAAGGAATTGCACATGACACATCCCGCCCCGCAAGACGCACAGCGCTGGCAGGCCATCAAGTCCAAGCTGCAGCAGCGCCAGCAGGAGCTCGAACGTGAAATCGGCGCTGCGCGCGCGGAAATCGAGCAGGATGCGCAAAACAGCCCTGAGGAGCCGGGGGATGCCGCCCAGCGCCTGGAAGCCAAGGAAGTGCGCCAAGCCGAGTTGGCGCGCGACCAGGCTGAACATGCCTCCATCGGTCGTGCGTTGGCGCGCATTGATGCTGGCGAATACGGCCAGTGTGCGCAATGCGGCCAGTCCATCTCCGAGCAGCGCCTGCTGGCCCGGCCCGAATCGACGCTGTGCATCAACTGCAAGCAAGAAGCTGAAGAGCACGCACATTAGGGGTTGTTGAGATTGGGTTTGCGAAGCGGTTTTTCGAGGCAAAAGCCGCAGCGGCAAGGCGAAAACGCTTGCCAGGCCTGGACACCTTGCAAGCGTTTTCAACGCGGCAGCTGCGCAGTTTTGACCGAAAACACCGCCGCAACACTCAATTTCAACAAGCTCTTGCCCCCAAAGACGGGTCGCCCCAGCCCTTGTGCTGATGGCGCCCGATGGAAATTGCGCCACTGCTGCGGCCCGTGCACAGGGCTGGGCGGTGGCGCAGTCGTTTTCCCTAGAGCGTGTTATGCACTTT
>JAUMYI010000215.1:0-1279 GCA_030528705.1 Comamonadaceae bacterium
GGGGGTCGATGAACTGCGGCAGCACGGCCACCATGAAAACGATGCCCTTGGGGTTGGTGGCGTTGGTCAGCGCGCCGGTCAGCAGGCGCTGGCGCACGGACGGATGCGCGGGCAGCTGCGGCGCATGTGCGGCGCCCGCCGCGTCTGCGGCGTCCAGCGGGCTGCCCACGTGCGCTGGCGCGCGCCATTGCTTGAGGCCCAGCCAGCACAGGTAGAGCGCGCCGGCCACCTTCACCACCCAGAACGCCGCGCCAGAGGCCACCAGCACCGCGCCCACGCCCACCCCGGCCACCAGCAAGATGATGGCCAGCCCGATCTGCAAGCCCCAGATGGTGGCCGAGGCCTGGCGCACGCCATAGGCCAGCCCGTGGCTCATGGACAGCACTGCGCCCGAGCCGGGCGACAGCGCGATCAGCCAGGTGGCGGCAAAGTAGGCCAGCCAGAGATGAAAGTCCATGGTTCGATTTCCGTTGTGTTCAAAGGCGTCAAAGATACCAGCGGCTGGCGGTGCGCTGAGCAGGTTGCCAGCTGGTGCGCATGCCTGCGCGTTTTGAGTGGATTTTTGCCCTGCCCTGGCTACGGCCGGGCCAGGCGGCCGTCTTGCATCAGCAGTTGGCGGTCGCAGTTGCGCGCCAGCTGCGGGTCGTGGGTGACGATCAGGCAGGCGCTGCGCCGCTGGGCCGATGGCTCGGCGCTGAACTCGCGCAGTAGCGCGAAGATGTCGCGCGCGGTCTGGCTGTCGAGGTTGCCGGTGGGCTCGTCGGCCAGCAGCAGGCGCGGCGCTGGCAGCAGCGCCCGGGCAATGGCCACGCGCTGCTGCTGCCCGCCTGAGAGGGCGTGCGGTTTTTTGTGCGCGTGTGCGCGCAGCCCCACTTGGTCGAGCAATTGCAGCGCGCGCTCCACGTCTTGCTCGCGCGCCCGGCCGTGGGCCATGCTGGCGGGCATGAGCACGTTCTCCAGCGCGCTGAAGGCCGGCAGCAGATGGTGGAACTGGAACACGAAGCCGATGCTGCGCCCGCGCAGCGCAGTGCGCTGGCGCTCGTTCAGGCCGCTGGTGCTGTGGCCGTCGATGAGGATCTCGCCGCTGGTGGCCGTCTCAAGCAGGCCGATCACGTTCAGCAAGGTGCTCTTGCCTGAGCCGGAGGCCCCGGTCAGGGCGCAGAACTCACCGGCGGCAATGCGCAGGTCGATGCCGTGCAGGATTTCGATTTCCAGCGGCGTGCCGATGTGGTGCGACTTGCGCACGTCGCGCAGCTCCAGCACGGGCGCTGGCGCGGCG
>JAUMYI010000215.1:1379-3894 GCA_030528705.1 Comamonadaceae bacterium
GGGCACATGGGCAGGCAATTGGCGGCGGCGCGGTGCCATCAGGTCTTGATGGCCTGCACGGGCTCCAGGCGGCTGGCGCGCCGCGCCGGCCACCAGGCGCCGGCCAGGCCGATGAGCACGGCCCCGGCCACGGTGCTGGCCACCGTGGGCAGGCTCAGGCGCAGGTCGGCAAAAATACTTTCGGGCGCGATATGCCCCAGGCCCATCAGCAGCGCCAGCGCCAGCAGCAGGCCCAGGGCCGAGCCGGCCAGGCCCAGCAGGCCGCCTTGCAGCAAAAAAATGGCCTGGATTTGCCGCTGCGCCGCGCCCATGGCGCGCAGGATGCCGATCTCCTTTTGCTTTTGCACGGCCGAGACCACCAGCACGCTGGCAATGCCCAGCGCCACGACCAGCACGGTGAAGCTGCTGATGACGCGGTTGGAGGCCGCTTGGCTGCGCAGCGCCTTGAGCAGCTGGGCGTTGGTGTCCATCCAGCTCTCGGCCTGCAGGCCGCTGCGCGCGGCCAGCCGCTGGGCGATGTGCCTGGCGGCAAACAGCTCGTGCACGGCAATCTCGATGCTGGAGGCGCCGCCGGCCAAGTCCAGCAGGTTCTGCGCCAGTGTCATGGTGGTGAAGACCCAGCGGCGGTTCAGGTCGCGCGCTCCGACGTCGAACAGGCCGGCGATTTGCAGGGTTTCGCTGCGGCCTTGGGCCGTGCGCAGAAAAATCCTGTCGCCCACGCCGGCGCCCAGCTCCTGGGCCAAATCAATGCCGATGATGGCCTGGTTGCCGCTGAGCGCGAATGGGCCCTGCACCATGTACTCGTGCATCTTGACGATGTTCAGATAACGCTGGGGCTGCATGCCCAGCACGGCCACCGACTTGCTGGCGCGGCCGCGCACGGCAAAGGCCGGGCCGCTGACCAGGGCCGAGGCCGCGCGCACGCCCTGCATCTGCTCGGCCAGCGCCAGCATGGACTGCCACTGGTCGATGGCGCGCAGGCGCTGCGGGCGCGGCTCGATGATGGCGGCGGCGTCGCCCGTGCTGGCGCGCAGGTTGCGCTCCTCCAGCGGGCGCATGACGATGTGCGCCTGATTGCCCAGCACGCGCGCGATGGTGCTGCGCTGCAGCTCGCCGATCAGCTCGGCCAGGAACACGACCACCGCCACGCCGATGGTGATGCCCGCCAGCACCAGCGCAGTTTGCACGCGCCCCTCGCGCAGAAAGCGCAGCGCCACCATCCAGACGAAGGGCAGGCGCTGGCGGTAGGGGCGCTGCGGCGGCGTGGCGCGGGCGCTGCTCATGGCGTGGTGGCGCGCTCACCGGATGGGCCGTGCACGGCGGCGCGCTGGCCCTCGCGCAGCGCCGCGTTGGGGTAGAGCACCCAATCGCCAGCCTGCAGGCCGGCGCTGACTTCAACCTGACCGATGCCCTGGATGCCCAGCGTCACCGGCGTGCGCTGGGCGCGGCCTTGCCGCAGGCGCCAGACCCAATGCGCCGCGCCGCTGTGCTGCACGGCATCGGCTGGCAGGATCAGGGCGTCGGGCCGCTGCCTGGCCAGCAACTCGACGGAGACGCTCATGTCCGGGCGCAAAAAGGGCGGCGGCTGCGGCACGTGCAGCCGCAGGCCGACCGTGCCACGCTGCGCATCAATGCCTGGCGCAATGTGCTGCAGCTCGGCGGCAAAGCCCTGACCCGGATAGGCATCGGCCACGGCCTGTGCAGCCATGCCCAGCTGCAGCAGTGCGAGGTTTTTCTCATCGACGCTGGCCTCGATGCGGGTCTGGCCCGTCTGCGCCAGCTCCAGCAGCGTGCGCCCGGCCTGCACCACGTCGCCGGGCTCGACCTGGCGCGTCAGCACCAAGGCGTCTGCGGGCGCGCGGATGTCCAGCGACTGGCGCTGCGCCTGCGCCTGTTGCAGCTGGGCCTGGACCTGCTGTAGCCGCGCCTGGGCCAGGGCCTGCTGCGTGCCCCCGGTCTGCCGCGCGGCGTGCTGGGCCTGGGCGCTGCGCAACTGCGCCTGCGCAGCCGCCAGCGCGTTGCCAGCCGCATCGAGGTGGGCCTGGGCCAGAAAGCCCTGCGCCACCAGCGCCTGGGTGCGCGCATGCTCGCGCCGCGCCAGTTGCAGCGCGGCCTGCGCCTGCTGTAGCGCCTGGGCGCTCACAGGGGCATCGACCAGTTGCAGATTGCGCAGTTGCAGCCGGGCCTGGGCCAGCTCGGCCTGGGCCTTGTGCACCTGGGCATCGGCCTCGTGCGCGCGCAGTCGCAGCAGCAGCTCGCCGGCGGCCACTTGCTGGCCCTCGCGCACCAGCACCTGCGCAACCGTGCCAATGGCTTCACTGCCAACGGCCAGGCGCGCGGCGCTGTCCACGCGCCCGGTGGCCACCACGGTCTGCCGCAGCGGCCCCTGGCGCACCTGCACGGCATCGAACACGGGTACGCGCGCCCGCCACCAGAGCGCGGCGGCAGCGCACAGGCCCAGCAGGAGCAGGGCGCTCAACCAGCGGCGGCGTGTCGGGGCCATGGGGCGGGGGCT